>JAYVQD010000309.1:0-6560 GCA_043777275.1 Nitrosomonadales bacterium | reverse complement strand
ACGCTGAACACATGGGATTTTATGTACATGGCGGCGGGCGTGCCGCACGGGCCGATTCGTTTTCCCGATGGCGCGACGTTATTGATGGTGGCCATGCGCGCGGCGTAGGTGAGTAACCCATCACAACACCCGTTTCATCTCCCCGCGCTCGGCGTACCACAGCCACGCCACCGACATCACCTGCAACACCCAACACAACGCAAACGCCGCGCGATAACCCTCCACCGCGTAACGCCCTTCCACCACCGGCCACAGATTGATAATCGCGCCCACGCCGAACTGCACGGCAAACGCCAGCGAGAACGTGACCAGATTCACCGCCGTCACCACCCGTCCGGTAATCTCCGGCGCAAAGCGCGCCGCGAGCAGCGGATACGATAACGAGCCAAACGCCGAGAATCCCAGAAACAGCGCCCAATACACGATCGCGCCGTTTTGAACACCCATCACCAGCGGCAACATCGCGAATGTGCAGGCTACGCATCCCGCAAAATACGTCAGCACCGGCGACACACCGCGCCGCGCCAGCCGGTCTGACAATGCGCCGCAGCACACCCCTCCCACGCCGAACGCCGCTGCCACAATCAACAACTGGTCAGCCATGCCCGCGCGATCCAGCCCCGCCACATCGCGCATCCACGGCCCTGCCCACAGGCCAAGCAACCCTATCGCCACCCCCTGCACAAAGGTTGCCGCGAAACTGATCGACCAAAAACCGCGATGGCGAAATATGCTGTGGATAACGGTGAGTTGTTGTCGCAGCGTCGTGCCGGATTGGGGCGCGGGTTTTTCCGGCACAACGGCAAATATCGCTGCACTCGCGCACACGGCAAACACCGCGAACAACAAAAACACCGAGCGCCAATTGGTCACGCGCAACAGCAATTCAACCGGCTTGGTCGCCGACAATGCACCGAGCGAGCCCACCAGCAGCATCCAGCCAAACAATGTGGCGGTACGTTCGCGCGGAAACCAGATCACAAACGCCGTCATCGACGACATCAGGCACACTGCCACGCCCAAACCGATCAGCGCGCGGCCCAGCAACAAACCCGGCATGCCTGACGCCTGCGAAAACACCAGCGCCCCCGTTGCTGCCACCAGCAGCATGCTGGCGTTCACGCGGCGCGGACCGTAGCGATCCATCAATATGCCCAGCGGCAATTGCGCGGCGGCAAAGGTAACGAAATACGCGCTGGTGAGCAAACCCAGCGTGCCGGGCGACAATCCGAATTGCTGCGTCAATTCAGGGAACACCACCGAATTAACATTGCGAAACAGGAACGAGCAAAAATAGCCCGCCGCGAATGGCAGGAACACAACGAGAAGCAGACGCGCGGATACCGGCGCGGTCGAGGCGGTGTTTGCGGTCAATCGAAGTCCATCGCGTTCAAACGGAGCGAGGCAGTGTAACGTATCGCATTCGGGAAGCCCGCTATAATTCACCACGCCGGCTGCACATAACCGTCAATCTCTCGGGAAGCGCCTTTTGAAAGTCCTGCTTGCACTGTCACGCGCGATAGACGCGATGAACGAACGCATCGGTCAGAGCGTTTGCTGGCTGGTGCTGGCCACGGTGCTCATCAGCGCCGGCAACGCCACCGTGCGAAAAATATTTAACTACAGCTCCAATTCGCTTCTTGAAATTCAGTGGTATTTGTTCGCGATGATTTTTTTATTCTGCGCGGGTTACACGCTCAAACACAACGAACATGTCCGCATCGACATTATTACCTCGCGTTTTTCCGCGCGGGTGCGCGCGGGCATCGACATCTTCGGCACGCTGTTTTTTCTGCTGCCCATGGCCGGACTCATTATGTGGTTGTCGTGGCCGCTGTTTGTGGACGCCTATACGCGCAACGAAGTGTCCGCCAACGCAGGCGGACTCATCATCTGGCCGGCGCGCCTGATGGTGCCGGTGGGATTTCTGCTGCTGATCGCGCAGGGGTTGTCAGAGCTGATTAAACGCGTCGCGTTTTTGATGCACTTGATTCCCGACCCGCATGAAAAAATAGTCACCCAAACCGCAGAAGAAGAACTCGCAAACGAAATCCTGCGCGAGCGCGGTGAAAAATCACTGGCCGCGGAACGCGAAGCCGCGATGCCTTCGCAGGGTTCGCAGGATAGGCAAAAATGACCGCGTTCCTGATCGACAACATCGCGCCGCTGATGTTCCTGGCGCTGGTGATTGTGTTGCTCATGGGCTACCCGGTGGCGTTCGCCCTGGCCGCCGTGGGGCTTGGCTTCGGCGTGCTGGGCATTCAGCTCGGCCTGCTGCAACCTGCACTGCTGCAAGCGTTGCCCGAGCGTATTTGGGGCGTGATGTCCAACGACACTCTGCTGGCGGTGCCGTTCTTCACCTTCATGGGGCTGATTCTGGAGCGCAGCGGCATGGCCGAAGATTTGCTCGACACCATCGGCCAATTGTTTGGCGCGGTGCGCGGCGGCCTGGCTTATGCGGTTATTTTTGTCGGTGCGCTGCTCGCCGCGACCACCGGCGTGGTGGCGGCATCGGTGATTTCCATGGGACTGATTTCGCTGCCCATCATGCTGCGCTATGGTTACGACCGGCGGCTGGCGTCGGGCGTCATTGCCGCATCGGGCACGCTGGCGCAGATTATCCCGCCGTCGCTGGTGCTGATTATCATGGCCGATCAACTGGGCCGCTCGGTGGGTGATATGTACGCGGGCGCGTTTGTGCCGGGCCTGATGCTGGCGGCGTTCTACGCGCTGTTTGTGCTGGGTGCCACCCTCATGCGGCCGGCGTGGGCGCCTGCGCTGCCGCTGGAGGCGCGCACCCTGCGCGAAGCCGACGGCAATTCGGGGAATCGTTCGCTGCTGGTGCTGACTGTGGTCACCGTTGCCATCGGCGTTACATTTTGGGTGATGTACTACAACCAGCGCCATGCCGAAGTCTCCACCGATGAGCGCATTATCGTCACGACGTCGGTGGCCATCGGTGCGGCTTTCGGTTTCGCGCTCGTCAACAAGGTGCTCAGGTTAAATTTGTTGTCGCAGATGGCCGAGCGCGTGACGTTTGTGCTGATACCGCCGCTGGCGTTGATTTTTCTGGTGCTGGGCACCATATTTCTCGGCGTAGCCACGCCCACCGAAGGCGGCGCCATGGGCGCCACCGGCGCGCTCATCATGGCGTTGGCGCGGCGGCGGCTGTCACTTAAATTACTAAAACAGGCGATGAATGTCACCGCCAAACTCTCGACCTTCGTGGTGTTTATTCTGATCGGCGCGCGCGTGTTCAGCCTGACTTTTTACGGCGTCAACGGTCATGTGTGGGTGGAACATCTGCTCACCAGCCTGCCCGGCGGGCAGTTGGGCTTTTTGATTGTGGTCAACATCTTGATATTTGTATTGGCCTTTTTTCTGGATTTTTTTGAGCTCGCGTTCATCGTGGTGCCACTGCTCGCCCCCGTCGCCGAAAAACTCGGCATTGATTTGATCTGGTTCGGCGTGCTGCTGGCTGTCAACATGCAAACCTCGTTCATGCATCCGCCGTTTGGCTTTGCGCTGTTTTATTTGCGCAGCGTGGCGCCGGACAAAGCCTATCTCGACCGCGTGACTGGACGCAGCATCGCGCCGGTCACTACCGGCCAGATTTACTGGGGCGCGGTGCCGTTTGTGGTGATCCAGGTGATTATGGTGGGCCTCATCATCGCCTTCCCGAATATTGTTTCAGGCGGGTTGCAAACCAAGGCCAAGGTGGACACGCAAAACATCCACATCCAGGTTCCCCCCACGGGCGGCGCCGGCAGCACCGAGCAAGACGACGCCACCAGGGCGCTTGAGAAAGCCATGGGCGGTGGCGCACCGGACACTGCAAAATAAAAACGGCACGCTCGCCAGCCTGGCCGAACGTGCCGTTTAGTTTTCTGGCTGCGTTTCGTATTACCGCTTCTGCCCCAGCCGCTCGGCGGCCAGCATAAAATTATCAAAACGGTTTTCCGCCACTGCAAACCATTCGACCTGCTCGCTGCGGAATTTTTTCCACGGCTCGTAAATCTTCTTGAATTTGGCGTTCTTGCCGGCGATATCGTCGTAGACCTCCTTCGTCGCTTTGTAGCAGGCTGCCATGATCTCGTTCGAGAAGGGCTGCAACTTCACGCCATTGGCGATCAGGCGCTTTAATGCCGGCGGGTTTACAGCATCGTACTTTGCCAGCATGCTGAGATTCGCCTCGTGACAGGCCGACTCCAGTATCGACTGATATTCCTTCGGCAATTCGTTGAACGCTTTGTTGTTCACAAACAGATCCAGTTCCGCCCCGCCCTCCCACCAGCCGGGGTAATAATAAAACTTGGCGATTTTGTAGAAGCCGAGCTTTTCGTCGTCGTACGGCCCCACCCATTCCGCCGCGTCGATGGTGCCTTTTTCCAGCGCGGGATAAACGTCTGCGCCGGCAATCTGCTGCGGCACCACGCCGAGTTTCGCCAGTGGCAATCCACCGGTTCCGGCGACGCGAAACTTAAGCCCCTTCAGATCAGCCACGGTCTTGATCTCTTTGCGGAACCAGCCGCCCATCTGCGCCCCGGTGTTGCCCGCGCCGAAGCTGACGATGTTGTATTCCTTGAGAAAATCATTGAAGAGCTGACGCCCGCCGCCGTGCAGCATCCACGCGTTCTGCTGCCGCGCATTCATCCCGAATGGAATAGTGCAGCCGAACGCGAACGTCGGATCCTTACCGAAAAAGTAATACGGCGCCGTCTGAGCGCATTGCACCGTGGCATTTTGCACCGCGTCCACCACGCCAAACGGCGGCACGATTTCCCCACCAGCAAATACTTGAATCTGAAATTTGTTATTGGTGGCCGCCGCCACGCGCTTTGATATCAATTCCGCGCCGCCGAAAATGGTGTCGAGGCTTTTTGGAAAGCTCGACGCGAGACGCCACTTGACCTCGGGTGCCGCCTGCGCGAACGCAGGCGCCGAAGCCGCCGCGAGTATGCCGGCCAATCCGGTATGTTTTATAAATGAACGGCGTTGCATTTTTATCCCCCTTGGTATTTTGCTAAATCACGGACCACCCAAAACTATCGCGCTGAATTCTATCCCAATTGCCGTCCTCACCTGCGCTGCGCAAGGTACGCCGACCATATACAATAATATCAATAAAAACAAGTACTTATGAAAGTTTACGATTGCCGAGACCTGCGCCTCCGCTATCGCCTCATCCTGCGTAGTGTGTAGTAACCTTAAACCAAAGCTGCAACGCCGGCACCATCGAAACCATCACAGGGGAGACGCTTATGTTCAAAACTTTTCTCACGTTTGCTTGCGGTGCAGTGCTTGCGGCTAACGCGGCCATGGCGTTATCTGCCGATCCATGGCCGTCCAGCCCGATCAAACTGGTGGTGACATTCGCGGCGGGCGGCGCCACCGATGTCACCGCGCGGCTCATCGCGGAAAAGATTCGTGCAGACCTCGGCCGCCCCGTGCTCGTTGATAACAGGCCGGGTGCGGGCGGAAATATCGGCGCGGACATCGTGGCCAAGGCGCCCGCCGACGGCTACACGCTGCTGATGGTCACCAGCTCGCACGTGACCAACCGCACGCTCTACAAAAATCTGCCTTACGATCTGTTGCAGGACCTCGCGCCCGTATCGCGCATCGCGTTCGTGCCCAACGTGCTGGTGGTCAACCCGTCGAGCATTCGCGCAAGCACCCTCGCCGAATTCATCAAGCAGGTGAAAGATCCCGCCAACAAAACCCGATTGAATTACGGCACCGGCGGCAGCGGCACATCACAACATCTGGCGACGGCGCTGTTCAATAATCTGGTGGGCGTGGAGATGGAGCACGTGCCTTACAAAGGCGGTGCGCCTGCGGTCGCAGCGCTACTCGGTGACCAGGTGCAAGTGGTGTTTGCGCCGCTGGTCGAGGCGCTCTCTTTCATCGAGGCCGGAAAACTCAAGGCCCTGGGTGTCACCACCAAACAACGCTCATCACTGTATCCCAACCTCCCCGCCATCGGTGAACTGCTGCCCGGCTACGAAGTGGCGCTGTGGAACGGCATACTCGTGCCTGCGAATACGCACACCGATATCATTACCCGTTTGAATGGCGCCATCGTCAAGGCGCTGGGTCAGGCCGACATCAAACAACGGCTGGCAGCACAAGGCTCCGACCCCGCGGGCACCTCACCTGCTGAGTTCAGGCAATTCATTGCCAGCGAAGTCGGCAAATGGGCGAGGCTGGTGCAGATTTCCGGGGCGAAGGTGGAGTAAGTTTAAAGTAAGTCTAATCACCCCCATTGTTTTCCAAACCAAGGGAACACGATGCAGCACACCGATAAATCCTGGAGCGGTTATTTTTTCTGGCGCTGTCACTACTCGTAACCACACCGCCGCGCCCGGCTATTTTTCGAGTGTGTGGTATGCCGCGCTGGCCCCCGCACGCGTGCCTCGCCCGATCATCGAACGGCTCAACACCGAGCTGCGCAAAACCATGGCGGAGCCTGAATTCAAGGCGGGATTGGTAGCGCAAGCAATCGAACTACAGCCCTCCACCCCGGAGGAACTGCAAGACTACATGCGCAGCGAAATCGA
>JAYVQD010000308.1:0-6566 GCA_043777275.1 Nitrosomonadales bacterium | reverse complement strand
AGTTAGACATGGATCAACTCTGGGATTTGACTGAATATGACTGTAGTACACATCCGACAGATCATCCAGCAAAATTTAAGTCCGACAGGCTGCTAGTCAAGCTTAATGCCTGCGTCCTTGATCACCTTGGCGTATCGCGCCGTCTCGCTCTTGATGAATTCCGAGAACCGTCAGGCCGGCACAAACGCGTGGGAGGTCATGGGGATAAATACGCACGATTACACCTCTTCGGGGAATTGCAAAAAATAAGAAAGCATAATCTATGCATGTCTTTTCGACGCCAACAATATAGCTGTTGACTATTGGCCGGTCAATTAACGAAGCGACATTAACGAAGCGTTGATCGCGCATCAAGCGCATACGCTGCATTGCTCAGTCAGCAACCCGGTTGCTTGCCTCGCCCCACCACGCCTACAATCCGAAAATGCCGCCGCAGCATTTTCCGTGGCAAACATCGCGCGAGGAGCAGCACCATGACCACTCAATCCATGAAATTCGGCCACTTCGGCGTCAACTGTTTCGACATCGAGAAGATGGAGAATTTCTACACCCACGTCGTCGGCATGGTGGTGGCGGATCGCGGCTATGTGCCGCCGCCCGGCGACCGCCATATCGTGTTCATGACGCTTGATCCGACAGAGCATCATCAGCTTATTCTGTGTTCCGGGCGCACGGAAGGAAAAATCGAAAAAGGTCCATTTCGCGGCGGCGGGCGCGGCTCGGCGATCAATCAGATTTCGTTTCACTGCGCCACGCTCGGCGATCTGCGCCGAGCCAAGGCGCGGCTGGCCGCTGCCGGCTGCAACGACGGCACGCCGATCTGCCACGGCAACGCATGGTCGATTTACATCCGCGACATCGAAGGCAATCCGATGGAGCTTTATGTCGATAGCCCCTGGCACACGCCGCAGCCCTGCGGCGAGCCGTTTGATTTGTCGCTCTCCGATGAAGACATTTATCGTCAGACTGAAGCCATGTGCCGCGCGCGGCCCGGATTTGAAGACGCAGTGCCGTGGCGCGCGCGGTTAGCCGCAAGAATTCAAACCTCGCTCGACGAAATCGGCAAACGTTGAGCATGATGCGTCGCGTGTGCATTGCCATCGCGCTGACCGCTGCTATCGGCAACCCGGTTCATGCGCAGGACTACCCGTCAAAAGCCATCACCATCACCCTGGTACTCGCCGCAGGCACCGGGCTGGATGTGGTCGCGCGCACCTGGGGCGAACAACTCGCGCTCGGTCTGGGCAAGCCTGTCATCTTCGACAACCGGCCCGGCGCTAACGGTATTGTCGCGGCGAACGCGGTTAAAAACGCCGCTGCGGATGGGCACACGCTACTGGTGGGCACCAGCGCCGCGCTGGCGCTGAACCCAACCACCTATAAACAGTTGCCCTACGACCCGCAAAAAGATTTTGTGCCGCTGGCGGTGTATCTGAAATCACCGTTTGTGCTGATCGTGCATCCCTCGCTGCCGGTGAAATCGGTGAAAGAACTCGCGGCTTATGTGAAAGCCCGCCCCGGTCAACTGAGCTACAGCTCCACCGGCCCCGGCGGCGCACCGCGTCTGGCTACGGAAATGTTCATGCAAAACTACGGCCTCACCATCACGCACGTACCGTACAAAAACAGCCCGCAGGCGATCGTCGATATCGCGGCGGGCCATGTGCAACTGGGTTTTGCCGAAGCCGGCGCGTCACGCGCATTTATCCGCGACCAGCGGCTGCGCGCACTGGCGGTGTCGTCGCTCACCCGCTTTAATTCTCTGCCCGGCGTGCCCACGCTCGCCGAAGCCACCGGTAAGCCCGAACTCGAAGCGGTGTCCTGGCATGCGCTGACCGCACCCGCCGCCACACCACGACCCATTATGAATCGTCTGCACGGCGAGATGACGCGCATCCTCAATCTGCCGGACGTGAATAAAACGATAGCCAGTCTCGATTTGATTCCAGTGCCGCCCGCGTCCATCGAAAGCAATCAGCAGTACATCGCAGCGGAAGCGCGCAAGTGGGGCGACCTGGTGCGCAAGCTGGGGCTGGCCGGGTCGCAGTAGTCGTCGTAGGGCGGGAGCCATCCCGCCTTTCGCGGCTTATGTGGTAATCACGGAAGGCGGGATAGCTCCCGCCCTACAAAACCCCCTTACGTCATCACACTTACTCCGGCGTAATCCCGATCTCTTTAATCAGCTTCGCGTAACGCGCGAGTTCCGATTTAATCAGGGCGCTAAATTCGGTCGGCGAGCTGCTCTTGGCCTCGACACCGAGATTCGCGAAGCGCTCTTTCACATCATTGAGTTGCAGAATCCGCGCGATCTCGGTGTTAAGCCGCGTGATGATCGCGTCCGGTGTGCCGGTCGGCGCGAGTACGCCCCACCAGCTTTCCATCACGAACCCCGGCACGGTTTCGGCCACGGCCGGAACGCCGGGCACCAGCGGCGTGGACTTCGGCCCCGTGACCCCCAGCGCGCGCACGCGCCCCGATTTCACATGCGGCAACATCACCGCCATATCGGAAAACACGATATCGAGATGCCCGCCGATCAGATCATTGGTGATCAGCGACGACCCTTTATACGGGATATGCACCATGTCCACCTTGGTCATGCCTTTGAACAACTCCGCGGCCAATTGAGAAATGGAACCCGGCCCGCTGGAACCGAAATTGAGGCGATCCTTGTCCTTGCGCCCGCGCGCGCTGGCGATCAGCTCCCTGATATTTTTCGCGGGCACGGAAGGATGCACCACCACGATTTGCGGCCCGGTTACTGCCAGCGAAATCGGCGCCAGATCGCGCACCGTGTCATAGCCCAGCTTGCGGTAAATGTTGTTGTTGATCGCCACCGGCTGAATGTTCCCCACCAGCAACGTGTAACCATCGGGCGGCGACTTTGCGGCAATTTCCGTGCCGAGGCTGCCGCCCACGCCGCCTCGGTTATCCACCACCACCGGCTGCCCCCATGCCTCATTTAACTTCTGCGCCAGAATACGCGCAATGGTGTCCGACGAACCGCCCGCCGGATACGGCACGATAATGCGGAGCGCTTTCGCCGGATAGGTTTGCGCCAGCGTCGGCGCGGCGAAACAACAAGCCAGTGCGAATAATGTACCAGTGGAAGCAGTGCGTAAGGTGGTGCGGGTCATGAGCATCCTCCGTCGTTAGTTGAAATTTTGCAGCCGTGAGTGTGAACGATGCGGTGGCGTGGCGCAATCGCTCGCGGGCACAGCGGGGGGATCTATGTAACTATATGTTTTTATTGACATTTTAACTAAAACCAAAACGCGTGCGGCAGGTGAGCACAGGCGCACGGTGGGCGAAGGTCCAGGGGACTTACACCGCCCTGCGGAACTGGTGCAGCTCCTCGCTTAAGCTCGCATACAGCATCGACACCCACCGTGGCTCGACCATAGTCAAACGCGGCGGCTCCATCCGAAAATCGGTCGGCGCAATCACCACGCGCACGCGCTCTTTGGACACGCGCGCCGTCAGCACGAACAAATCCTCGGCGGCATCGTCGCCCATCGCGAGGCAACCGATGGATGACGAACTGCCGTGAATCATGATGTCGCTGCCGATGTGCGTGCGCCCGTCGGCTGCGCCCATGCGCAAATCGAATTCGTTCGGGTAGTTCAGCCGCAGCGACAGATGAAAGCGGCTATTGGGATTGAGCAATTCGATTTTGTACACCCCTTCGGGCACCTGCTGGTCACCTTCGGCGAGTTTGGGGCCAGGCTTACCGCTGGCGCCGAGGACGGCATAGGTTTTTATATACTGCCATGGCGCATCGGCGTGCGAATCCGCCTGCGCAGCGGCACGCGCATAGACCTCCACCACACGCGTGTCCTTGAACGCCAGCAACGCCACTTCCGCCGGCGGATACGCCACACCCGCGCGCTGGAACGCGGGTTTCAGCCGCGCATCCGCGCGTGCGCCGTATTGCGCCAGGCGATGCTCGACACTGACGCGCCGCCCCTCGCGCGGGCGCGGCAATCTGTTGCGGCCTGCAACGAAATACCACGCGGCGCCTGCCGCAACCACGCCAGCGCCCGCCAGCATTAAAAAACGGCCCCGGCTCATGGCTTGAACGGATTTACGCGCTGGCGCTGTTTGCAAACCCGCCTCATTGTCTCTCGCCATGCCGTCATGTCCTTTGATTGCCGCACAGGGACATTACAACGCGGCTGGCTGGCGTTAGTGCGGCGCAGTCATGGCAAAACGGTGACGAATTGTGGCGAAAAAAGGGCGCTTCTACGTCACAAAACTTTCAGGGCATGCGCCAGATAGTCAAAGAACAGGCAATACAAGGCAATCGGCAACGGCAAGCCCAGCAACGTGCCTGCCGCATAATGACGAAACCGGATGCCGGATAGCGCCAGTGCGTAGTTGAGCGCAGGCATGGTTTGAAACAGCACCCGCAACAGAAAAACACTTTTGACCGGATGCGCGTCGAGCTGTCCCAGGATGCGCATTGCGATTTTATTTTTTAACTGCCGCAGCACGTCACCGCCCACCAGCCGGATAACCAGAAACGTCATCACGCACGAAACGCTGGCCGCGACATAGGTGGCGAGACCGCCCCACACTTGCCCCAGCGTCAGCACCGCAGCCGCCAGAAATAGCCAGCCGGGAATCTGGATCAGATTGCCCAGCACAAACAGCAACACAAAAATCAACAGGCCGGTGATGCGGTTTTCCTGTATCTGCTGTTGCAAGAAAGCAAGGCTGAAGTGCTCGCGCAAACCAGACAGCGCAAACACGGCCCACAACAGGGCAAGAAACAGAACGACGGCGATGAGTCGTTTGTAGATGTTCAAAATAGCTTTCGTAGGGTTGCGGATGATTGCGTAGGGTTGCATAGGCGATTTCCAGCCGCCGCCGAAAAGTTCAAAAAGACCCGCTGCCCCAGCGCACGATAAAAGCACATGCTACGCACCCTTGATTTCACACTGCGTACTTCCGCTATCGCGACAGACTACCGCTTGACGCCACCCTATGCGCGATAGACACTTGCGGCGTAGCGCCGCAGCCCGCCCGCGGTAGTCTCCTCTTTCTCTCACCATCTGGAAGTAATTTTCGCTGTGCCTCTGCGTACCACTGCATCTTTCTACACGCCGTCCGCTACCGCACCGCACGCAAACGCTGACCAAACCATTTTTTCAATCAAGGACTCGCCATGCCGGACTCGACACCTCACGCCTACAGCATCCTGACACTGCCTGAAGTACGTTTTCTCGACGCCGCCGTATCGCGGCTCATTCCTGCCGACGAACTCGGGCCGGGCGCGAAGGAGGCCGATGTCACGTACTACATCGATCGGCAACTGGCGAGTGTGTGGGGCACGCACGGTCGCAATTATCGTCAAGGCCCGTGGCTCGAAGGCACGCCGCAGCAGGGCTTTCAGTCACGCCTGACGCCGCAGGAAATTTATCATGCCGGTATTCGCGAGACTAATCTTCATTGCACGGCGCAGCACGGCAAGAACTTCGAGTTTCTCACTGCCGCGCAGCAGGACGACGTATTGAAGGCGCTTGAAGCCGGCAACGTCGAACTGCCGTCGCTGTCATCGAAGCTGTTTTTTGATTTGCTGTGGCGAAACACCGAGGAGGGCTTTTTCGCCGACCCGATGTATGGCGGCAACAAGGACAAGGCGGGCTGGCGACTGATTGGATTTCCGGGCGTGGCGGGCGGCGACTACAACGCGCACGTCGATAAAACCGAACCGTATCGGGTGACAGAGCCGGTGAGCATTCTCGATATCCAGCAAGGTAACGCCAGGCTCGATGCACAAGGCTATGTCAAATACACACAATTAAAGAACGTGAAAGCAACATAAAAATGACGATTATCAAACTCAAGCCCGTAGACGCGGTCGTCGTGGGCACTGGCGTATCCGGTTCAATCATGGCGATGGAGTTGGTCAATGCCGGGCTGAAAGTGGTGTGCCTCGAACGCGGGCGCATGATTGAACCGCAGCACGATTTCGCCATGCCGTATGTTCACGATGAGTTGAAATACGACCGTCACAGCGACATCTTTCAGGATTTATCGCGCGAGACCATCACCTTCCGCAACAACGGCGGCGAAACTGCGTTGCCGATGCGCGAACTCGGCTCGTTCAAGCCCGGCGAAATTGTCGGCGGCACGGCGGCGCACTGGGGCTGTCACGCGCGGCGTTTTCTGCCGGACGATTTTCTGGTACGCAGCAAAAATACCGAGCGCTATGGCAAAAACTTTTTGCCCGAAGACTGCACCAGTCAGGATTGGGGCGTGAGCTACGACGAGTTCGAGCCTTATTACGATCAGTTTGAACAAATCTACGGCGTCGGCGGCAAGGCCGGCAATATCGAGGGCGTAAAACAACCCGGCGGCAATCCATTTGAAGGCGCGCGCTCGCGGGAGTTTCCCAATCCGCAAACCCGGCGCACGCCGTCCGGCGAAATTTTCGCCAAGGCGGTGGAGTCGCTGGGCTACACGCCGTTTCAAAATCCGGCGGCAGCGATGACGCAACCGTACGTGAATCTGTATAGACAGCATCTGGGCGAATGCATGCGCGGCGGCTTCTGCGGCTCGCA
>JAYVQD010000307.1:0-6575 GCA_043777275.1 Nitrosomonadales bacterium | reverse complement strand
ACTGCGATGGACTCCACATGCGCCGTATGCGGAAACATGTTAATCACGCCTGCGGCGCTCAACGCATAACCCTGCTCATGCACCAGCATGGACGCGTCGCGCGCGAGCGTCGCCGAGCTGCAGGAGACATACACAATACGCTGCGGCGGCACTGCCACCAGCGCCTTGACCAACTCCGCCGCGCCGTCACGTGGCGGGTCGATCAGCATGCGATCAAAACGGCCCGGCGCACACAGGGCGGCAAACGTATCGGCATTGATCTCGAACAGATTCATCGTGCGATACTGCGCAACATCTGATAAACCGCTGTACGCAGCATTCTCAGTAGCGCGCTTCACCAGCGACGCGCTGCCTTCGATACCGGTGACGTGGGCGCCGCTGCGCGCAATCGGCAGCGAAAAATTACCGATACCGCAAAACATATCCGCTACCCGCTCACCCGGCTGCGGCGCGAGCAGCGCCAGCGCGCGATGCACCAGCACACGGTTAACGTCATGATTGACCTGCGTGAATTCGGTCGGGAAAAACGGCATCTTGATACCGAATTCCGGCAGCGCGTAGTACAAGTCTGCCGGTTGTTCGGGCCAGAAGGGATAGGCGGTGTCCGGCCCCTTGGGTTGCAGGTAAAGATGCACGCCGTGCTGATCCGCAAACGCTTTAAACAGCGCTTTGTCATCGTCCGAAGGCGGGTCCAGCACGCGCAGCACCAGCACGTCCACGGTATCGCCCGATGCGACCTCGATCTGCGGCATGCGCTCGCGTATGCTCAGTTTGCCAACCATCTCACGCAGCGCCGGCAGCAGCTTTGATACGCGCGGCAACAACACCTCGCAACTGCTCATGTCGGTAACAAAGCTTGATTTTTTTTCGTGAAAGCCGATCAGCGATCCACCCTTCTTGGCCACGTACCTTGCGGTCATCCGCGCGCGGCGGCGGTAGCCCCACGTCGGGCCCTGTATCGGCGACAACATTTGGTCAGCCCGCACCTTGCCGATATGCCACAAGTTGTCTTCGAGCACCCGCTGCTTGGCCGCAACCTGTGCGCGCGCATCCAGATGCTGCATGCTGCATCCGCCGCAACGGCCAAAATTCACGCACTGCGGCGTGACGCGCTGCGAGCTTTCACGCAGGATACGCTGCACATTGGCGTTTTCGAAACTGGGTTTTTTGCGATAAACCGAAGCAGTTACCGTCTCGCCGGTCAATGCACCTTCGATGAAAATCGTTTTACCATCGCGACGCGCAATGCCGCGCCCCTCGTGATCGAGGGATTCAATTTTGTAGGTTTCCATTGGCCTTGGCGTCGCGGCGGAGTATGAAATGCGCCGCGATCGCGTATTCAGTTAAATCACGTTAATCGTCAATGCTTCCAGCGCCCCAAAAATTCTTTCCAATGCGGCTCGGCGGATTTCCCGAGCGTCTGATGCACCAGTTCGCACTGCACGCGATGCTGATCCACGCTAAGCGTGCCACGCATCAACTGAAAACGCAGATAGACGAGATACGTGTTCACCACGTCTGTCTGGCAATAATTGCTGATGTCTGCCAGCTTGCCTGCCAGATACGCATCCCACACGTGCGCACCCGACATGCCGAGCTTGCCGGGCAAGCCCATCAATTGCGCCAGATCATCCAGCGGCGCATTGGCGCGTGCTTGATACATCGCCAGCAAATCCATTAAATCGAGGTGCCGCGAATGATAGCGGCTGATGTAATTGTTCCATTTGAAATCGCGGCTGTCTTTGTGATCGCCCTCGCCCATGTCCCAGTAGCGCGGCGCGCGCACCCCATGCATGAGCCCGCGATAGTGCAGCACGGGTAGATCAAACCCGCCGCCGTTCCATGACACGATTTGCGGCGTGTATTTTTCGATGCCGTCGAAGAAACGCTGAATCACTTCGGCTTCGCTCTCGCCGTTGGCGCCAAGCGACCAGACCTTGAAGTGATCGCGATCGCGCAACGCACACGAAATCACCAGCACGCGATGCAGATGCAACTGAAGGAAGTCATTGCCCGTGGCCTGGCGGCGCAATTGAAACGCCATCGCTGCCACGTCGGCATCCGGGAGTTCGGCGCCCAAGCCGTGCAGTACACGCAAACCCGCAATATCGGGCACCGTCTCGATGTCGAACACCAAAACGGGATTCACAAAATACACTTTAAAAACAAATACTTACGTTAATAATCGCGCACTCGGTGATTGGCGCGTTTACTTTCGTGCCCATGCGCCGGACGCATTCTGGTAATACCAACCCGCTTGGGCGCGGTCGATCCAGCGCTGGCCAAAGGTATTGCGGATGTCGCCTTCCCACTCGGGACGATTATTCGCCCGCGCAATTTCGCGATAGAGCGCTGCGCGATCCTGATTTTCAGCCGCGATCAAACCGTTGACTGCCGCACGCTGCGCCAAGGGAGCCGCCGCGGGGTCACGCATCGCCACGTTACCGTCTCGCGTCAGGCCCACTGCGCCGCTGGTATAAAGCGGCGCGAGTTCGCCATGACGCTTTTGCATGCCGCCTTGAATAGCAGCAATGCCCGGCGTGTTGATCTCCAGATTGGCTTGCGCCATGACCTGCCCCGCGCCCAACAACAACGTCGCGCACAGCAGAAAGATTCTCAGCGTTACCTTATTCATGTGTTGCTCCTTATTTCTCGGTGGGCTTCGCGCCCGATCCAGGTGCGGGCGCCGGCGCGGGTGCGCCGCCTTTGAGTTGCCACACTTCGTCGATGATGCGGTCGGCGGCTTTTTCTGCCGCAGCCGCTGGAAAATAAATATTGATGGTCACGCAACCGGTGGATAGCAAGGCGCCACCCAGCAAAGCGCCCAGCAGCCTGCGCCGGCTCGTTGGAAGTTTTATGGTAATCATGGTGCTCCTGTCGCTCATTTTCGCGCTACATTATTCCAGCATTACTCCACAATGGGCTTCACGTTTCCCTGCGTGACACGCTTCAGACGATCCAGCAGCTCGTGCCAACTGACCTGGCGATTGTAGCCCATCACCGTGATCGCCGGGATGCCACCGCCTTTGACGATTACGTACCCTTGCGAGCTAACTTCCCCCTCAATCCCGCTCATCTCGCATACGCCATTTTGCAGCCTGCAGCGCCAACCCAGCTTGTCGTAACCGAACTGTTCAAAAAACCGCAGAAAACTGCGCTGTATCGCCGCCGCAGCCCCGGCGCCACCGAGCGCGCTGATGTTCTGCACCGCCGCCTGGCTGATCTTGCGCGGATAGTTCCCCGCGCTGCTCATCAATTGCACGTCAAATTTGACGGGCTGCCAGTTCACCAGTTCCAGCCCGGCGACACGCGCATCCATGCGTCCGGTGATACTGCCGAACGAAAACGCACTCGTGACTAACCCCAGATCAAGGTTACGCATATCCACATCTGCCTGCACCCGCGGCGCTTTGCTGAAAATATCCAGCAATACCAGATTTTTCGCTTCAATCGTGCCGTCGAATACCTTGACAGACAACGCGCCATCGACGCGCAGCGTTGACTTTACGTGACGCACCATCGGCAGCGTGGCGTCCAGCGTGCCCTGCATCACAGGCAATCCCAGCGCGGCGGTAAACTTGTCCATGGAGATACCGCCGATCGCGCCTGTGAACTGCCAGTTCCAACTCGCCGTGCCCGCGCGCGCGGCAAAATCACGCACGTCGATGTAACCGTCGAGCAGCGGCACGCGCAATTGCTTCAAGTCAAAGCGCATGCCATTCATGCTTAACGGAATATCGAAAGCGCCTACCGGCATTTTCAGCAGTTCGCCGCCCTTGACGGTCACCGCCGCCTGGGTTGGCGCGTCCGCCCGCCATGGCACGGCGCCGTTGACGTCAAACAAGGCAAATCGATGCTGCGCTTTGTCTTCAAAAGACACATTGTTCAGCCGTACCTCCACGCGTTGCAGGCCTTGCGCATCCGCTTCCGCCTCGGCAGAGATGCGCCCCTCGGTGCGCAAGTCCGAGAGCGAGGTGCCTTCCAGAAACGGCTTCAGTACTGATTCGTGCAGCGCGCTCACTTGAATGTCCCGTGCGCTGACACGCGCCTCCGTCATTTTTTTCGCCGCAAGGTCATAGGCGCCGGAAAACGTTGCGTCGCCTACCCCCGGATAGCGTAACGTTCCACGCTCAATGCGCAACTGCTTCGCGTCCATTCGGCCTTCGGCCGTCAACTGCTGCTTGGCCGATTTGAGGTAGACGGGTTGCCAGAAAGCCTCACCGGCATTCCAGCCAAGCACCGCGCTCCAGCGCAGATCATGGACGGCCGGCTCTATTTGCGCATCCAGTGTCAGGCCGATTTTCTCGCCGGCGTGCAATCCGGTTGCATCCGAGAAACCCACACCCATCGCTGCGAGCTTTACAGTAACACGCCCGTCTCCACTGTAATCGATAACACCATTGAGTGAACCCGCATTGATTTTGGGCAGGTCCGGCGGCAGCCATGCGGCAAAGCGTTGAATGCGCCCGCCGTCGATGCGCACGCGCAGATCGTTTCCGCGCTTGCCGGGACGCAGATTCAACTGCCAGGTCTCGTCCGGCGCGGGCTTCAGGGCGACATCAAGCACGCGCTTATCGGTGAGATAGTTGAACGATAGCGGAATTTTTTCACCCAGCACCAGCACACCGCCGTCACAGGCGATGCGTGCGCGTTCGATCTGCAGTTTGGCGCAATTCAACTTGACGTTCTTCCACGCTTGAGCGCCCGCCTTGAGCGCAGCGATGTCGATGGTCGTGGCGCCGCCGCCCACAAAAGCCATGCGGATGCCCTGCGCGCTGAATCCTGCACCGGCGAGGTCATCCAAGGTGAGTGTGATCTGCTGCGTGCGGCCCGTCGTGGCCACCCCGAGCGCCGTCAGCAGAAAAATCGCTACCGCAATACACAACACACGGCGTAGGCTCGCCGCACGCATCGCAGTTATTTCAGGCAGGAAAAACACCCGTCGACAGATAACGATCACCCCGGTCGCAAATGATGACGACGATTACCGCGTTGCGCACGTCGCGCGATACTTGCAGCGCCGCCCACAGCGCACCGCCCGAAGAGATGCCGCCAAAGATGCCTTCCTCAGCGGCCAGTCGCCGCGACATGTCTTCGGCGTCGCGTTGCGCAATTTCGACCACCTGATCGACACGGCTCCAGTCGCAGATGCTGGGCAAATACGCCGCCGGCCATTTGCGGATGCCTGGAATCTGCGAGCCATCACTCGGCTGGCAGCCCACAATTTTGATCGCGGGATTTTTCTCTTTGAGAAAACGCGATACGCCCATGATGGTGCCGGTGGTGCCCATGCTCGAAACGAAATGCGTCACGCGGCCGCTGGTGTCACGCCAGATTTCGGGCCCGGTGGTTTCGTAGTGTGCGAGCGGATTATCGGCATTGGAGAACTGATCGAGCATGATGCCCTTGCCTTCCGCTACCAGCCGCTGCGCGGTGTCACGCGCGGCTTCCATCGCGCCTTCTTTGGGGGTAAGCACCAGTTGTGCGCCATACGCCGCCATGCTTTGGCGACGCTCTACCGATTGGTTTTCGGGCATCACCAAAATCATGCGATAGCCCATCATCGCCGCGCACATGGCCAGCGCGATGCCGGTGTTGCCGCTGGTGGGCTCGATCAGCGTGTCGCCGGGTTGGATGTCACCTCGCGCCTGCGCGCGTTTTATCATCGACAACGCCGGGCGATCCTTGACCGAGCCGGCCGGATTGTTGCCTTCCAGTTTGGCGAGGATGACGTTCGTCGTGTCGCCAGGAATGCGCTGCAAACGCACCAGCGGCGTGTTACCTACGAAATGTTCGAGTGTGTGGTTCACGGCTGTTTCAGTTGTGAGTTGGGGAGCGCATTGCGTTGGGAGTCACCAAGGAACACGGAGACGTTACTCCAAACTCCGAACCCCAAACTCTCAACACCACGCAATCATAGCCGAATCCGCGCCGTACCGACCGCGAAAAAAAACCCCGCCGTGGCGGGGTTTTTCAACTTTGCCTGCAAAAACCGGATTACTTCTTGTCGGCCTTGGCATCCTTAACGTCGTCTTTCTTTGCATCTTTCTTGTCATCAGCCTTGGCGTCGACCTTCGCATCCTTCTTCGCATCGGCCATGGTGTCTTTTTTGGCGTCAGCTTTCGCGTCTTTCTTCGCATCTTTCTTGGCGTCAGCCTTGTCGTCTTTCTTGGCATCGGCCTTCACATCTTTCTTCGCATCTTTTTTGGCGTCGGCCTTGTCATCTTTCTTGGCGTCAGCTTTCTTCTCGGCTTTCGCGCCTTTGTCGACCGCTTTGCCGTCGCCGCCGGCCACGGTAACGCTGCTGCGTATGTCTTTCAAAGTAGCCGGGCCGATACCGTTGACCTTTTCAAGATCGTCCACCGTTTTGAACGGGCCGTTCTTGGTGCGGAAGTCGATAATCGCCTGCGCCTTGGCCGGGCCTATCCCTTTAAGACCGTCGAGTTGTTCTTTGGTCGCGGTATTGATGTTCACTTGCGCGAACGCAGCACCGATCATCACCAGCCACATCGTTAGTACCAGCAGCAGCTTCTTCATTGAATGCTCCCCTTAAATTGATAGCCCGCATCGAGGCC
>JAYVQD010000306.1:0-6589 GCA_043777275.1 Nitrosomonadales bacterium | reverse complement strand
TGCGGCGCGAAAACGCAGCAGCTATCAGCGGCATCCTCGCCGAACAGGGCGGCGAATTCGTGTGCGCCACGGCGGGTCACCACATGGAGGCCATGCTCGCGGCGTACGGGTCGGGCGCGGCGCGCGCTTCGCACGACTCCGGCAAGCGCATTCTTAATATCGACATCGGCGGCGGCACCACCAAATTCGCACTAGTGGACGGCGGCAAGGTTATCGCCAGCGCGGCGATTCATATCGGCGGACGCCTGCAGGTTGTCGATACCGCGCACCGCATAACGCGGCTCGATCCCGCAGGCAAGTATCACGCGCGTCAAGCCGGCTTTACCTGGGAGCGTGGTGATCTCGCCAGCGACGCCGACATGGATCGCGTCGCGGAGGGCATGGCGGACACGCTGGTGACGGCACTTACTGCGCGCACTTTGCCGCATGACATCGAACATTTGTATCTGACCGAGCCGATACGAGAATGGGGCGAGATCGGCGGCGTCATGTTCTCCGGCGGCGTGGGCGAATACGTGTACCGGCGCGAGGAACGTGACTTTAGCGACCTGGGCCGCCGTCTTGGACTGGCCATGCGCCGACGGATGGATGCCGGCGCGCTGCCGTGGGCGCTGCTGCCGGCAGGCGAGTGCATGCGCGCCACGGCGCTGGGCGCTTCCGAGTACAGCGTGCAACTGAGCGGCAACACCACCACCATTTCGAATCCGGGCGCATTGCTGCCGCGGCGCAACCTGCAGGTGCTGCAACCCGCGTTCGAGTTTCAGGAACAGATTGATGCGGACGCCCTGGCAAAGGCTATACGCGCACATTTCACCGCGTTCGACCGTGTCGAAGGCGAGGGCGAGGTGGCGCTCGCTTTTCGCTGGCAAGGCGCACCCTCGTATGAACGCATCGCCGCACTTGCGCAAGGCATCGTGCGCGCCCTCCCCAACACGCTCGCCGGCGGCACGCCGTTATTCATCATGCTCGACGGCGATATCGCGCAAACGCTGGGCGCGATACTGCGCGAAGAGCTGGCTATCAAAAACGAAATACTGGTGATCGACGGCGTCACTCTGCAGGATTTCGACTACATCGATCTCGGACGCGTGCGCCTGCCTTCGCAAACGGTGCCGGTCACCATCAAGTCGCTGGTATTCAGCGAAGACCCGCGCACGCCCGATGGACGCCAGCATCTCGAACACGCGCATGAACATGTGTACGAACGTGCTCACCCGCACCCACATGGTCATAGCCATGGCCACACGCATCACAGTCACGATCACGGGCATGGGCACACACATGACCACAACCATTCACATGGACATACGCATTCGCACAATGGCGGTCACCGCCACTCCCATGATGCCGCGCCTGGTTATTGGCAACGCTTCGATCCGAAATGGCTGATTTTCGGTGGTTGCGTGGTGTTGGTGGCATGGCTCGCGCTGGTGCCGTTGGGCTTCCTGATCTGGCAAAGTTTTTTCACACCGGAAACCGCTTCGGTCCCCGCGAAATTTACATTCGACAACTTCAAGGTGGCCTATTCAAGCCTCGAAACGCTGCATCTGTTTGTCAATTCAGTGCAGTTCGCCGCCGGCGCCGCCATCCTCGCGTTCGTGCTGGGCACGTTTCTGGCGTGGGTCAATGAGCGCACGAATACACCGTTCAAAGCGCTGTTCTTCGGACTGTCGATTATTCCGCTGGTCATTCCCAGCATTTTATTCACAGTGTCATGGATTTTTCTGGCCAGTCCCAAAATCGGCATCCTGAATCAGGTGTTGCAAAACTGGTTCGGCACCGACACGGTGTTTTTCAACATCTATTCGATGACCGGCATGATCTGGGTGGATGGCCTGCATTACTCGCCGGTGGCTTTTTTGCTGATGACGGCGGCGTTTCGCTCCATGGATCCGTCGCTTGAAGAATCGGCGCTGATGAGCGGCGCCTCGGTGTTGCAGATCGCGCGCCGCATCACGCTGAAACTCGCGTGGCCCGCCGCGCTGGCATCGCTGTTGATCCTGTTTGTGCGCGCCATCGAATCGTTCGAGGTGCCTGCGCTGCTCGGTCTGCCGGTAGGAATCCACGTCTATACCTCGGCGATATTCGAAGCGATACGCCAGTATCCGAGCAAGGTGGGGCTGGCGTCGGCCTACGGCGTCAGCCTGCTCATCATCGCCGGGCTGGGGCTGTATTTTCAATCCCGCTTGTCGGGCCAGGGCAGCCGTTATTCGATCGTGACGGGCAAGGGGTTCCGGCCGCGCCCGATGGACCTGGGGCGCTGGCGCTATGTCACCGCGGCGATTTTCATCGCCTACCTGATGGTGGTGGTGGTGCTTCCCTTCCTCGTTCTGGTGTGGTCTTCACTGCACAAATTCTACAGCGTGCCGTCGATGGCAGCGCTGAAAACACTGACGCTCGATCCGTATCGCCGCGTGTTTGAATTTCCGGCACTGGCGGGCGCAGTGTGGAACAGTCTGTTTCTGTCGCTCGGCGCCGCCACCGTCATCATGCTGATGACGTCGGTGATTTGCTGGATCGTGGTGAAGAGCAAGATGCGCGGCCGCATCTGGCTGGATAATCTCGCCTCGCTGCCGCTGGTGTTTCCGGGGATCGTGCTGGGCCTGTCGATCATGATCTTCTATCTCCACGTTGACATCGGCGTCTATGGCACATTCTGGATCATGTTCATCGCCTATGTGACGCGCTTCATGCCCTATGGTCTGCGCTATAACATGACCTCCATGCTGCAAATACACAAGGAACTGGAAGAATCCGCAGCGATGAGCGGCGCGGGCTGGGGCGCAACCTTTCGCCGTATCGTGTTGCCGCTGCTGAAGCCGGGACTTATCGCCGGATGGATATACGTGGTGATTGTGTCGATACGCGAGTTGTCCAGCTCCATACTGCTTTATGGTCCGGGCAGGGAAGTGCTGTCCATCGTGATCTGGGAATTTTGGCAGAATGGACAGTACGTTGAATTGTCGGCGCTGGGTGTGATGATGATCGTGTCACTGTTCTGCTTTGTGATGCTGGCGCAGTTCATAGGCAAGAAAATGGGCATCAAAGAGGTATGAACGTGAGCGACATGAGGGAGAATCCGTTTGCTTAGCGTCAAAGGTCTTTATACCGAATACCCGAACGATCGCGGCCACACCGTCAAAGCGGCGCAGGATGTGGCCTTCGAAGTGCCGGAGGGCAAGCTGTTTACGCTGCTCGGGCCCAGTGGTTGCGGCAAGACCACCACGCTGCGCTCCATCGCGGGCCTGGAACGTCCCGTCGCCGGCGAGATCAGCGTCGGCGGGCGCCTGGTGTATTCCTCTGCGAAAAATGTATTTGTGCCGCCGAATAAACGTAATTTCGGCATGGTGTTTCAGTCCTACGCCATCTGGCCGCACATGAACGTGTTTCAGAACGCGGCGTTTCCACTGGAAGTGCGCGCCGACCGCCCCAGCGACAAAGACATACGCGACAAAGTGATACGGGTGCTGGCCGCCGTGGGACTGGAAGAACTCGCGGAACGCGATGCCACGCGGTTGTCCGGCGGCCAGCAGCAACGCCTGGCGCTGGCGCGCGCCATCGCCATGGAACCCAAACTGCTGCTGCTCGACGAGCCGCTGTCCAATCTGGACGCCAAGCTGCGCGAGCGCATGCGTTTTGAATTAAAGCGCCTGCAAAGCGAATTCAAACTCACCACCGTCTATGTCACGCACGACCAAAGCGAAGCGCTCGCATTGTCGCACCAGATCGCGGTGATGAACGAGGGGCGCATCGTGCAGATCGGCACGCCGCGCGACATTTACGAGCGGCCGCGCAATCAATTTGTCGCCGATTTCGTGGGTACCAGCAATTTCATTGATGCCGCCGTACGCGCGTCGCAGGGAACACCGGGCGGCTACCGGGTCGCCACCGCCTTGGGCGAACTGGAGGTGCGCTCGGTAGACGCACTTGGCTCCGGCGACAAGGCCGTCATTGCGATTCGGCCCGAGGACGTGGCACTGTCGGAGCAGCCGCCGTCCACTGCACACAACGCCTGCCGGGGCAAGGTGGAGGCCAAGGTGTTTCTGGGAGAATGCGTGGATTTTCAGGTGCGGGTAGGCGAAATATTATTGCTGGCACGCGCGCATCCGTCGCTGCGCACACCGGTGGGCGGCAGCATACACATCACCATGAATCCGGAAAAATGCATCGCCATTCCCAACACGGCAAACCTGGCGAACACGGTCGCCGTCGCTGGCATGGCCGCATAGAAATGAAATCATTAACCCTGTCTGGAGACTGAGCATGGCCAAGGACGCATTGGTATCGGAAGACATGGCGAAAAAATTCGCCACCGAAAAAGATACGCCGTACACCCGCTGGGTGAACAACGAAGGGCTGGATATCATCAGCGCGCACTATGTGCCCAACCTGCACACGGTGGAACTCAAGCCGTGGGCGCGGCGCGAAGCGCGCGGCGTGTATATCAACCACGAAGCGTCACGCACCTCCAACGATTGCTACGTGTGCGAAATTCCGGCCGGCGGAAAATTGCCGCCGCACCGCCAGTTGTTCGAGGAAATGATCATGATTCTCGACGGTCGCGGCTCGACGACCGTGTGGAACGATGCCGGAAAGCGCATCACTTTTGAATGGAAGGCCGGCGCGCTGTTCGCGATTCCGCTCAATGCCTGGCACCAGCATTTCAATGGTTCGGGCAAGGGACCGGCGCGTTACGTCGCCGTAACCAACGGGCCTTCGGTGATCAATCTGTACGAGGAAGCGGATTTCGTGTTCAACACACGCCACGATTTCAACAGCCGCTTCGCCGGCGAACCCGATTACTTCAGCAACAAGGGCGAGCAAAAAGGATTGTTGCTGGAAACCAACTTCGTCTCCGACGCGGTCAATTTGCCGTTGATCAGCGCCAAGGAGCGCGGCGCGGGGGGCGGGCATATCCGCTTCAACATGGCCAAGGGATCGATGAACAGTCACATCTCGCAGTTTCCGGTGGGCACCTACAAAAAAGCCCATTCGCACGGCCCCGGCGCACACGTCATCATCCTCACCGGCAGCGGCTATTCGCTGATGTGGTCCGAAGGCGAAGCGCCGCGGCGTTACGACTGGGAGATCGGCTCCATGATCGTGCCGCCGGCGGGCTGGCAGCATCAGCATTTCAATACCGGCACCACGCCCTCACGCTACCTCGCCTTCAAGCACGAGGCGGTGTCCGTGCGAAACACACAGGGCGTACCCAAGGCCTGGATCAGCCGGCGCGTGGGCGGAGACCAGATCGACTATGCGGACGAGAAACCGCTGGTTCGTCAACTTTTTGCCGACGCGCTCGCCAAAAACGGACTGCAACCGCGCATGGACGAGGCCTATCAGGCCGAGTTGGCCGATCTGCCGCCGTTAGCAGCATGATGCAGCCTGAACGAATTGCGCGCTGATGCGTTGGCGATGGTGCGGGTCTATACTTTGAATTCGAGGAGATCACTTTGATGACTACGCGACACCACCCGGTCTGGCTGCGGGGCGCGGCGGCGCTGGCGGGAATGCTCTTGCTGGTCGCGGGCGGCGCAATGGCGCAGCCCAAACCGGCGCCCGCATCCACGTCAGCGGCCATCGCCTCCTACACCGGCCCCGACCGCTTGCAGCGTCTCATCGAGGGCGCGAAAAAAGAAGGTGAAGTCAGCGTCTATAACTCGGCGCCGGTCGATGATATGCGGATTTTCGCCGCCGCCTTCGAGAAGAAATACGGCGTCAAGGTCAAAGTATGGCGCGCCAGCTCCGAGAATATCGTGCAACGTGCCGTTACCGAGGCGCGCGCCGGCCGCTTTGATGTCGATGTAGCCGAGACCAACTCCCCCGAGATGGAGGCGCTGCACCGCGAGAAGCTGCTGCAGGAAGTGAAGTCTCCCTATCTGCAGGATTTGATTCCGCAGGCGGTGCCTGCGCACCGCGAATGGATAGGCACGCGGCTGAATATGTTCACCGCCGCTTACAACACCCGCCTCGTCAAAAAAGAAGACCTGCCGCGCACCTATGAAGATCTGCTGCATCCGCGCTGGAAGGGCAAGCTCGGCATCGAAGCCAGCGATCTGGATTGGTTCGCCGGCGTGATTGCCGATCTGGGCGAAGCGAAGGGACTGAAGTTGTTTCGCGATATCGTTGCGGCCAACGGCATGTCGGTGCGCACCGGCCACACCCTGCTTACCAATCTGGTGGTGTCCGGCGAAATTCCGCTGGCGCTGACCATTTACAACTACAAGGCCGAGCAACTCAAGAACGACGGCGCGCCGATCGACTGGTTTGTGCTGCAGCCCGGCCTCGCGCGCCCGCAAGGCGTGGGCGTGATGCGCCGCGCGCCGCATCCGCATGCGGCGGTGCTGTTCCATGACTTCATGCTGTCGGACGCGCAGGAGTTGTTTATCAAGCGCGACTTCATACCCACCAGCAAGAAATACAGCACGCCGCTGAATAAATTTCCGTTCCGCTTTGTCGATCCCAAAGTGGCGCTGGACGAGCACGATAAATGGTCAAAGCTGTACCGGGAAATCATCACCGGCTCGGCGAAATAATTCTGCAACGCAAAATGACATCAAGACAACAGGGGCACTCATGACTAACG
>JAYVQD010000305.1:0-6602 GCA_043777275.1 Nitrosomonadales bacterium | reverse complement strand
CGCATTGCAACTGTAGTTTGCCATGCGCGGCAATCCGGGTGGACTTTGGCGCCGCACGTAGTACCTCGGCATGGAGAATGCATTCATGTTCGCCCCCTATCCGGTTAACCCCTAACCATCTGCCCGTCTCTGATCTCGCGACGGTCCCGATCACGCCGCCGCCTTGAACTGCTTCTGATAGAGAAACTCCAGCACGCGCGTGCGCAGGTGGATGTAGCGCGCGTTGGCGGCCAGCGCCAGGCGCTCGCGCGGGCGCGGCAAGTCGACGTCGAGTATTTCGCCGATGGTCGCCGCCGGGCCGTTGGTCATCATCACCACGCGATCTGACAGCAGCACCGCTTCGTCCACGTCATGCGTCACCATCAGCACGGTGGCGCCGGTTTCGGCGACGATGCGAATCAGCTCGTCCTGCAACGAGGCGCGTGTGAGCGCGTCCAGCGCGCCGAAGGGCTCATCCAGCAGCAGCACCTTGGGCTCTATCGCCAGCGCGCGCGCAATGCCTACACGCTGCTTCATGCCGCCCGACAGCTCGTGCGGCAATTTGTCTATGGCGTGCGCGAGGCCCACCAGTTTGAGCGCCGCCTGTGTGCGTTCCTTGAGTTTTGCTTTTGGCTCCGCCTCGCCGAACACGCGCTCCACCGCGAGATACACATTGCCGAAGCAACTCAACCAAGGCAACAGCGAATGATTCTGGAAAACCACGCCGCGATCCGGCCCTGGGCCAGCGATTTCGCGTTCGGCGAGTATCATGCCACCGCTGGTAGGCGACAGCAGCCCGGCAACGAGATTGAGGAGCGTCGATTTGCCGCAGCCGGAGTGGCCGATCAGCGACACAAATTCGCCTTTGCGCACCATGAGATCAATGCCGGTGAGCGCGACGAACTCGCCCTTGCGGGTATCGAAGGTCATTCCGACGGAATCGATTTGCAGGTATTTTTCCATTATTTCACCTCGGCGGAATATGTGAATCTTTTCGCCAGCAGTACCAGCGCCTGCTCCAGCACCAGCCCGACGACGCCGATGGTGAATATGGCGATGATGATGTGCTCGACCTTGAGATTGTTCCATTCGTCCCACACCCAAAAGCCGATGCCGACACCGCCCGTGAGCATTTCCGCAGCGACGATCACCAGCCACGCCACGCCGATCGACAGGCGTATGCCGGTAATCATGAACGGCAGCGTTGCCGGGAACAGAATGGTGGTGAACACCTTCCATTCGGACAACTTGAGCACGCGAGCGACGTTGAGATAATCCTGCGGCACCTGCTGCACGCCCACGGCGGTGTTGATAATCATCGGCCACAGACTGCAAATGAAAATCACGTAAATCGCCGCCGGGTTCGCCGCCTTGAATAACAAAAGCCCGATGGGCAGCCAGGCCAGCGGCGATACTGGTCGCAGCAACGAGATGATCGGCGCCGCCATATCGGACAAAAACTTGAAGCGTCCGATGATAAAACCGAGCGGGATACCCACCAGCGCCGCCATGCCAAACCCAATGCCGACACGTTGTAACGACGACAGCACGTTCCAGCCGATGCCCTGATCGTTGGGGCCTTTTTGATAGAACGGATCGGCGAAAATGTTCACTGCCGCAGCCCACACCGCCGCCGGCCCGGGAATGCGCCCGCCCATCTTGGCGATGGCCGCCCAGATCAGTATAAAAACCGCCAGGCCGAGCGCGTAGGCAACCCCCTCTCGCGCCCATACGGGCACCTGCGCGCGCCGCTGGCGTCTCGCGGGCGCGGTGGATGTACGCGTGGCGGCACGCGCCGCGCTCTCGGTTAACGCCGGTGCCGCCGGATGGGATACGGCGCCGGCCTCGGGCACGTCAAACGGCTTTACGATCGCAAGCGAACTCATGGCGCAACCTCCAGTTCAATGGTCTTTTTGTTGGTGTTATGAATTCAGGCAGCCTTGATTTTGAAAGTGCCCGCATACTGCTTCGGATCTTTGCCGTCCCACGTTACGCCATCGATCATCTTCGCCGTGCGCATCGGGTCCTTCGGCAACGCGGTCTTGGTCGCCGCCGCGGCATCTTTATAAATGTCGATGCGGTTCACCTGCTTGGCCACCGCGAGGTAATCCGGATCAGTCTTGATGAGGCCCCAGCGGCGATGCTGCGTCATGAACCACATGCCGTCCGAGAGGTACGGAAAGTTGACGTAGCCGTCGTTGTAAAACTTCATGTAATCCTTGTCGTCCCACACCTTGCCGATACCGTTATCGTAGCGACCGAGCATGCGCGCAACGATCACGTCTCTGTCGGTGTTGACATAGGCGCGGTCGGCGATGATGTCGGCAGTTTTCTGCCGATTGGACAATGATGCATCGATCCACTTGCTCGCTTCAAGGATGGCCGCGGTCATCGCGCGCGCGGTGTTCGGATTTTTCTGCACAAATTCCGCCGTGCAGCCCAGGGTTTTTTCCGGGTGGTCTTTCCAGATATCCTGCGTGGTGTTGACGGTGAAACCGATCTTGTCGACGATAGCGCGGTTGTTCCACGGCTCGCCGACGCAGTAACCATCCATATTGCCCACGCGCATATTCGCCACCATTTGCGGCGGCGGCACGGTGATGGTCTTCACGTCCTTGAACGGGTCGATTCCATGCGCCGCCAGCCAGTAGTAAATCCACATCGCGTGCGTGCCGGTGGGGAAGGTATGCGCGAAGGTGTATTCACCCTTTTCCTTGTCGATCAGCGCCTTCAGGCTCGCGCCGTCCTTGACACCTTTGTCGTGCAGCTTGCGCGACAGCGTGATGGCCTGGCCGTTGTGATTCAGATTCATCAGGATCGCCATGTCCTTCTTCGCGCCACCCGCGCCCATCTGCAAACCGTAGATCAGACCATAGAGCACATGCGCCGCATCGATCTCGCCGTTCACCAATTTGTCGCGCACGCCGGCCCACGATGCCTCCTTGGTGGGCACGATCTTGATGCCGAATTTTTCGTCGAATTTCATCACCGAGGCAATCACCACCGACGCACAATCGGTCAACGGAATGAAACCTATCTTCACTTCCTTCTTTTCGGGCGCATCCGAACCGGCAGACCAGGCCGCCGCGCGCACCAATGGGTGAACCAGACTCATGAGCGCCGCCGCACCGGCTTGCTTGATGAATGTCCGGCGCACGCTGCCTGACTGTGGCTGCGCGGCATTGGTTCGAGTGCTATCGATGCTGTCATTGTTATGGTCCATGCTGTTCTCCGCCTCAGTGTTGTTGGCACAAAATAAAAAAGGGTGCTCACTCGCCGTGCGCAAAAAAATGCACACCGCGTTTGAACACCCTTGTTCGCGAACAGACCGCCGTTGGCCTGCTCTGCTTACCCATTGAGCAATCAATGTGCCAACGCCGAAACCAATACAAAAATACAGTATAAGTATTTGTTTTTATTGTTTTATTTTTAAACAGCCCATAGCCAAACAAAGCAAGCATGCTGCGCTATTGCAGTGCACAATATTTTCGCCGCGCACTAAAAGCGCACAAAAGCCCGGCGTTCAGCTCAACAGTTTGGCGTAGGTAATGACTTGTTCCGACACCGCGCCGAGCGACGCACTGCGATCCATCGCCAGCTTGCGCAGGAGACGATAGGCTTCTTCCTCGGGCAATTTCTTTTCCTTCATCAGAATACCCTTGGCACGGTCGATCAGCTTGCGCTCGGAAAGTTTGCTCTTGGTTTGCGCGAGTTCGGTGCGCACGGATTGCAGCGCCTCGAAGCGCGCGAGCGCGGCCTCGAGTATCGGCGCCACACGCTCCGGCGCGAATCCATCAACAATATAGGCGCTCACCCCCGCGCGCACTGCATCGCGTATCGCATCACGCCGCGCATCGTGCGTGAATAGGACGATAGGCCGCGGGCAACTTACACTGATCATGGATAACGGCTCCAGCATCTCGCGGCTGGGTGACTCCGTATTGATAATCACGGCGTCGGGATCGTGCTGCTTAACCTCGTCCCACAGCGTTTGCGGGCCGGAAATTTCCGCAACGATGGCGTGCCCCAACCCTTCCAGCGCGAGGCGCAGCTCCGCACGCTGCAAAGTGCGTTTGGAGTCGTCGACGAGCAAAATTCGAAGCATAATGCTGGTCCTGCTCGCAAAAAGCGAGCCAACGTCTCGCGGGTTAAGCACGCTTCCTTGCGGGTTCCTGAAGCACCTGTCGTACCTTAGTGCCAGCAAACTTCACCACCTCACCCACCACCACCAGCGCCGGACTCGCCAATCCTGCGCTGGCGACATCCGCCGCCACCTGATCCAGCCGACTCACCACGCTGCGTTGCGCAGGCAGGGTGCCGTTTTGCACCACCGCCACCGGCATCGACGCCGCCATGCCCGCATCGCGTAACCCGCTGACGATACCCGCAAGGTTTGCCAGCCCCATGTAGATCACCAGCGTGGTGCCGCTGTTGGCCAGCGCCTGCCAATTGGGTTGTTCGCCGGAGCGTGTATTGCCGGTGATAAACGTAACGCCCCGGCAAAATTCACGATGCGTCACGGGTATGCCCAGGGCCGCCGGCACGCCCAATCCTGCGGTGATGCCATTCACCACCTCCACGACAATCCCCGCGCGGGTCAACGTTTCGACTTCCTCACCACCGCGCCCGAACACGTACGGGTCACCGCCTTTGACGCGCGCCACAGTCAATCCCTCGCGCGCCAGTTGCACCATCTTGCGTTCGATGAATTCCTGCGGCGTGGAGCGGCAGCCGCCGCGTTTTCCCACTTCAATCACGCGCGCGCGCGGCTTGACGAATTGCAGCACGTCGCGATTCACCAAGTCGTCGATCAACACCACGCCGGCCTCGCCCAGTGCGCGTACGGCTTTTAACGTGAGCAGTTCCACGTCACCGGGGCCGGCACCGATCAAATAGACTTTTCCATTGATGGCATTCATCTCATTGGACCTCAGTGAACATTCGGCAACACGCCGACCTGCGGCATATTCGCCAGCCCGGTTTCGCGCGCATGCTCCTCAAAGCCCTTGTTGCGCCAGAAGAACGCGCCGGGCATGGTGGTGGGAATCACCAGCACGTAAAACAAGGCGCGCCCGATAGCCGCCGTGGCGACGATCACCGCCGCCGCGAGCACCCACAGCCAGAAACCCGCCACGCCGTCGAGTTGGGTCACGCCCAGCGTGATCACCAGCGCCAAGCCGAGCGCCAGCCCGATGTTGCGCAGCCAATACGTGTTGCCGTAGGTCGTACGCTGCACCATGTGCGAGGCCGCGCCTTCGCCGCCGCGCGCCTGCAAGTCACGCGCATGAGCGATCAACCCCAGGCCTTCCATTGCGAGGCCCGCCGCCATCGGCCACGCCAGCACGGCGAGCAAACCCGCGAACGGCGCGCCCTGCGCCGTCAACACGCCCGCGTACACCACGCCCACCACCAGCGCGCCGAGGGTCAGCATCGAACCGTAAAACGCGCTCATCACCTGCCAGTGATCCCAGAACGGACGCGCCCTGATGCGGTAAATGCGATTCATCGCATACAGCGCCAGCGGCCCCGCCGCCACCGCCACCCAGCCCGCCAGCACTTGCAGATTCTGCACCAGCGCCTGCGGCAGCAGCCAGGTAAACACTTGCGGAAACACCATCATCACGGTGTACGCGCCCATCGCGTTAAAGAACACCGCCACGCCCGCCACTTCGCGGCTCACCGGCGAGTAACGCAGGTTGTTGAACGCGCGATAAAAGCGATGCGGCTTGCCCAGATGCGAAGTCGATAGCGCCAGCGCAAACGTTTCCACCGCCAGCAAGCCGAACAGCAGCGCAGCATGCGCCACCGGATGCGCGCTGAACGACAACACTTCGATGCTCGTGTTTGTAATCATGGGCGCGAGAAACAACAGCAGGAACGCGCCCACCACCGCCTGCGTAATCAGCGTGAACAGCACCAGCGGGTCTTCGCGCGAATGCAGTTTTTTCAGGTTCCACTCGCGCACGATCGGTTTGTCCGCGACTTGCGGCTCGTAGTGCGCCGGGCCGGCTTGATCTTTTTTCACGTACACCAGCGGCATGCTGTCGGTGCGGCGCATTTCGCGCGGCAGTTCGCGAGTTTGCTGAAAGCGAATATTCGGATGCGTGATGTCGGGCGTGGGAAAGCCGGGAATCGCGAGCTTGGTTTGAATGCGGTTTTCCGGCGTGGTTTCGATCACGCCAAAATCCAGCGCACCCGCCAGACACGCCGACACACACGCCGGCTTCAAGCCCACCTCGAGACGATCCACGCACATATTGCACTTCGATACCTCGCCCTTGATCGGATCCAGTTGCGGTGCGTTGTACGGGCACACCCAGGTGCAATAGCCGCAGCCAAAGCAGATGTCCGGATCCTGCAACACCGCGCCGTATTCGGCGAACTTGGTGTAGGCGCGCGTGGGGCAGCCCTTCAGGCACACCGGATCGTCGCAATGATTGCACGCCATCGAAATATTGACGCGACGAAAATCCGGGTAGCTGCCGCCCTCGACATAACCCACCGAGCGAAAGCTGATGTGCGCGGGCAAATCGTTTTTTTCGCTGCACGCAGCCTCGCAGGCATGGCAACCGATGCAGTTGTCGGCGGTGAAATGAAACCCATGCTGCTTGTAGCGATCCGGG
>JAYVQD010000304.1:0-6619 GCA_043777275.1 Nitrosomonadales bacterium | reverse complement strand
CGCATCGGGGTTGCCGAGTGAGCGAACACGGACCATGCCGGTTTTGCCCTGCTGCCCTGCGGCCGGCGTTTTAGCGAGTTGATTGACTACCAGCGGCGGCAACTGCGTAACGTCCGGCTTGAGATTGCTCTTGCTATCGAGGCTGCCGACCTCAACCTGGCCACCGCCTTTCCACACTTCCTGACGGCCATTGCCGAAATAAACTATCTGCACGCGCGCGCCGTTGGCGAGGGTAAGTTTGTCGCCGGTCGTGACTTTGAAAAAAGGCACTGCCGCCAGTGTGCTGCCACCGGTGGCGATGGACACATCGCCGCTCATCTGCGTGATCATGCCGGCATCGGCCCACGCATTGGCGCTACTGAACAACAGGGCTGCCGCAATCCATTTGGTGGTTCGCATGTGTATCCCTCGGTTACTTTTATGCTTTGATATCCAGAATTTCATAAACTTCCACCGGCTCTGCGCGTCCTTTTACCTTGAGATGGTCATGGCGCCCGGTGACTACCCTGTCACCCGCCGCACGCACGGTGTCGCCACTGGCCACAATAACGCAACTCATGGTCTTTGTCTCGCCCTCCAGACGTGAGGCAACGTTCACTGTGTCACCTATGGCGGTAAATTCCATGCGTTTCGCGGAGCCGAGATTGCCCACCACGGCATTTCCAGTGTGTATGCCGATACCCACAGCAAACTCAGGAAGGTCTCTGTCAGGGAAACGCGCGCGCATCCAGCCCTTGAAATCCTCCGCCACGGCACGCATGCCCGCAGCAGCGCGCAGCGCGCGCGCGGCATGATCCGCGAACGGGTAGGGCACGCCGAATTCCGCCATCACCGCATCACCGATGAATTTGTCGATTCTGCCGCCTTCAGCCGTTATGACGTCGATGACCCTTCCAAAATAGACATTCAAAAATTCCACCGTTTCATGCGCGCTGAGTTTCTCGGTGATGGTGGTGAAATTGCGGATATCCGAAAACAGCACGGTAATGTGCATCGACTGTCCACCCACATCCAGCCGCTGGCCGCTCGCCAGCAGCATGTTCACCACATCATCAGAGACATAACCTTCAAACATGTTGCGGATGCGCGCCTTGTCGCGTTCCTCGCGCGTCAGGCGCAGGCCCAGCACCATGAAAAACCCGGCCAGCAGCCCCAACTGCAAATGCGCTGACGGAAACAGCAGGAATTTCTGAAAAGCCACGTAGCCGATACCCAACGCCAGCAACGCGCCCAGGGCCACAACACCCAGCCCGCTCCACGGCGTCGTGCGCAGGACTATGCCTATCACCAGCAGCAGCACGGTGGCTATGAGCAACCACCGCACCGCATCGGGCAGCGGCCCCGTGGTTCTTCCAGAGAGCAGCGTCTCGACGATATTGGCCTGAATTTCGGGACCGGACATACCTGCGCTAATCACTGAGCTGCCGTAGGGTGTGGCGTGCATATCGTTCATGCCCAGATAGTCACCGCCGATGATGACAACCTTTCCCCGCAACGCTTTTATTGCAGGATCATCGAGGGCGTTTTTTTCCAGCAGTTTGTAAAAAGACACGCGCGGCATACTGCCTTGCGGCCCCATATAACTGATCTGATGCACGCTGGTGGCGGTATATCCGTAGCCCCCGATGTGCCAGTCCGGCGCGGCAGGGCTTTGTCCCGAGGCGCGCACGGCTATCAGTGCGCTGAACGACAAGCGAGGTGCGCCCGCTGCCATTGCCTTAGCGAGGTTCAGCGGGGGCGCGATTCTGAATCGCCGGACAGCGCCATCCCGGTCGGTCGCCAAGTCGGCCAGTCCGATGCCTGCGAGTAGATCCATATTCGGCAGCGACAGCAGATAATCTGAGTCAGGCAGCACCAACTCGTCGGGCTTGCCTTCGTTATGCGCAATGGAACCCACCAGCACTACCTTGCCTGAATTTAACTCTTGCCTGAACGCCAGGTCATACTGTTGCAAGGCTTCGTTCTTGGACAGTTTGTATTTGTTCAGCCAATTTTCGGGTGTAATCGAAAACAAAAAGTCGATGCCAATGACGGTTGCGCCGGCCTCGCGCAGTGTCGCAATGGCCCTGGCATGCAGCGGCGCCCAAAACACCAGCGGATCGTCGCGATAGCGCGTCAGCGATGCTTCATCCACCACCACCAGCGCGGTATGTTTGGGCGTATAGCGCACGCCACTCCAGCGGTGCCACTGATCGGTGTAGGTTTGATCCAGACCCGCCAGCGCGCCAAAGTGGTAAGCGCCTTCTGCGATGACAAAAGCTATCGCCGCCATCACCATCAGTAAGCGCAGCGAGTGGCTGGCTGTGCGCGCGCTATCGGAGGATTGAGGTGGGACGGGGGCGTTCACGCCGCTATTTTAGCCCGGAACTATCCGGGAAAAGCGGAGGCGCCGAACATCACAGGTTGTGTTTGATATCGCGTTCAGAGTGAAAACACGCGACGGAAGTTAATGGTGACTCGACAGGCATCGCGTTGTCGCGTCAACACGTTAGCGCCGACGCAGCGACAGACTAATTCGAGTCCGGCGTAACGATCTCAATGTGATCGCGGCTGATATTGACGAACGGCGCGGTCAACACCTGGCGTCCGCCCATTTCCCATACCTCGACATCGGTCATGGCCAGAAAGTCTTTAGAATCCACCAGAAAATCCGTGATACGAGCGCCAGGCAGCAGGTGGATATTTCCCTTGATGCGGTAGCTGCGCGTCAGAACGACGACTCTTGTTTTGCCTTCTTCTACCATGATTTTTTATCCTCCGTACTGTCAGCATGACGCTGTGGCATGCAAAGAATGCAAGCCTTAAAATCCGCCAGAGACAATAAAATCAACCACAGGCAAATTTCTCTAATGCACCTGCAAATCTAATCTTTGCAAGACAGGTGGCTCCCCGACCTGGGCTCGAACCAGGGACCTACGGATTAACAGTCCGGCGCTCTACCAACTGAGCTATCGGGGAATACTCGGTAAACTGCTGAAAACAGTGCGCATTTTAGTCATTTAGCTGTTTGCGGTCAATGTCGCGATAGACGGAGGCGTCCTTTGAAAGGGGTTAAGCGCTTTGCCATAGGATTTGCCTTGCTGTTGGCCGTGCTGGCGGCGCTGCCTTTTGTGATTTCTGTCGACGATTACCGGCCACGCATTGAACAGGAAATCTCTGCGCGATTGAAAGAGCCGGTGAGAATCGGGCGTCTGCGTGCATTTGTCTTGCCGTCGCCGCATATAACCGCCGACGGTATCGTTATCGGCAAGACGGACGACGTGAAACTCACCAAGCTGGTGATAGCGCCCGATGTGTGGTCGCTGCTGGGCGAAACCAGGGTTATCCGCTATATCGAGTTGAGTGGGTTGCACGTGACACAAAACGGGATGGATAAGATCGTCGTGCTGGGCAAAGCTGATCCCAATGCGGCGTCACGTGCCGCGGCTGTGCGTGTAGGACGCGTGCAAATCGAAGATGCAACGTTGCAATTCGGCAAGAATGCAGTCGGCCCGTTTGATGCCACAGTCGCGCTGAACGAGCGCAGTGAGCCGCAGCAAGTAGCGATCACGACCCGAGACGGAAAATTGAATGCGACGCTCAAGCTGACCTCCGGAAAGTTCGTGATCGACGTGCTGGCCAAGGCCTGGCGGCTGCCCGTTGGGCCGCCGCTGCTGTTCGATGAATTGAAAATCAGCGGCGTGGCGACTCTCAACGACATGCAGATTGGTAGCGTGCAGGCGCGTCTGTACGGCGGCACGGTTGCCGGCAATGCCACGCTGGCATGGCACAAAGGCGCGCAGTTGCGCGGCGCGCTCAGTGTGAATCAACTCGAACTGTCCGCTCTGGCCGCGCTGTTCTCACCCAATGCCCGCATTAGCGGACGTCTAAATGCCAGGCCCGCGATCAGCGCGAATGCACCAGCGCTCGGACAATTGGGTGCAGCGCTGCGCGTGGAGACGGCGTTTCAGGTGCATAACGGCGTGCTGCGCGGCGTGGATATCCGCAAAGCGGCGACGAACCTCTTGCTGAAAGACTCCAGCGGTGAAACGCGCTTCGATCAGTTGTCGGGGCATTTGGTGATGGCGCAGGGCGCGCAGCGATTTAGCAATCTCAAGGTGGCGTCGGGATCGCTGTCCGCCGATGGCAACGTCACCGTCGCGGCGGACAAGGCGCTATCGGGACGCGTCAACGCGCAAGTCGGCACGGGTTCGGTTGCCTCTGCCAACGTTCCGCTGAATGTCTCCGGCACGGTGGATTCGCCGATGCTGCTGCCCACCGGCGCGTCGCTGGCAGGGGCAGCTATCGGCACCGCAATTTTAGGGCCGGGGGCGGGCACCTCGGTCGGCGCCAAGGTTGGCAACTGGGCCGAGGGCTTGTTTGGCAGTAAAGCGAAGTAGAAATAAAAAATATCAATAAAAACAAATACTTAGTTTAAATAAGCACGTTGGCGATCGCGTTGGCCACGTAGTCAACATTGTTGGAGTTCAGTGCCGCGACGCAGATACGCCCGCTATCCAGGGCGTAGATCGAGTATTCCTCGCGCAGCCGGCGCACCTGTTCCTTGGTCAAACCGGAGTACGAAAACATGCCGCGTTGATCGACCACGTAACTGAAATCAAAGTCAGCACGTTGCGCGCGAATTTTATCGACCAGCGTACGGCGCATGGCTTTGATGCGGTCGCGCATTTGACCGAGCTCCTGATCCCATTGCTGGCGCAGCGCCGGTGTGGTGAGCACCGCGGCGACGGTTTGTCCGCCGTGCGTTGACGGGTTGGAGTAGTTGGTGCGTATCACGCGTTTGATCTGACTCAGTGCTTTTGCCGCCTGATCGGCGCTTTCGGTGACCACGCTGAACGCACCGACGCGTTCGCCATACAGTGACAGTGATTTAGAGAATGAGCTGGATACCAGCACCGCAGGGCACGCTTTGGCGAAGGCTCGCACGGCGGCGGCATCGGCTTCGAGGCCATCGGCAAAACCCTGATAAGCGATGTCGAGGAAGGGCATCAGGTTGCGCGCTTTGACCACGGCGATCACTTTTTCCCACTGCGCCATGGTCAGGTCTACACCGGTCGGGTTGTGGCAACAGGCGTGCAATACCACGAGCGAACCTTCGGGCAGCTTGTCCAGACAAGCCAGCATGTCGTTAAAGCGTACGCCGTGCGTGGCGGCGTCGTAGTAGGGGTAGTGATTGACTTTGAAGCCCGCGAATTCGAGCAATGCGCGATGATTTTCCCAACTCGGATCGCTGATCCACGCTTCAGCGTTGGGATTCAAACGCCGCCACCAGTCGGCGCCGACCTTGAGGCCACCGGTACCGCCCAGGGTTTGCACGGTGACAATGCGACCGCTTTTAACCGCTTCGTTGTCCGCGCCGAAGACCACTTCCTGCACCGCTTTGTTGTAAACCGGCAAGCCATCGATGGGCAGATAGTTGCGCGGCATCGCGGTCTCGGCGAGTTTCTGTTCTGCTGTGCGCACCGCTTGCAGCACCGGCACTTTGGCGTTGTCGTCGAAATACACGCCGACGCCGAGATTGACCTTTTTCGGGTTGGTATCGGCGTTATAGGTTTCAGTGACACCCAAAATCGGGTCTTTGGGAGCCATTTCGACGTTAGCGAGCAGCGAAGCAGTCATGTCAGTAGTAAGGTATTGATTAAAGGGTTTAAGCGGCAATATTGTACCTGCTGAACCGGCGCAGGTGTTGAGCAAAATTGGCGTGTGCAGCGCGGCTCGTGAGAAAATACGTGGTTACCCCAAGTAATCCCACATGAAAACCTCCATTCAGAATTCCAATGTGGTGCCGCTGGCGCCTTTAGCAGGCCACCAGCCGGTGAAGGTGCTGACGTTTCCCGACAGTCCGTTCCGCCTGCATCAAACGTTTGAACCGGCGGGCGACCAGCCGCAAGCCATCGACAAGCTCGCCGAAGGGCTGCGCGACGGTTTGGCGTTTCAAACACTGCTGGGCGTGACCGGCTCCGGCAAAACCTACACCATGGCGCACGTGATTGCGCGCATGGGGGTGCCGGCGATGATCATGGCGCCGAACAAAACATTGGCGGCGCAGTTGTATTCGGAGATGCGCGAGTTCTTTCCGGAAAACGCGATGGAGTATTTCGTCTCGTACTACGACTACTACCAGCCGGAAGCGTATGTGCCGTCGAAAGATTTGTTTATCGAAAAAGATTCCAGCATCAACGAGCACATCGAGCAGATGCGTTTGTCGGCCACCAAATCACTGATGGAACGGCGTGATGTGATTATCGTGGCCACGGTGTCGGCGATTTACGGTATCGGCGACCCGGTGGATTACCACGGCATGATTCTGCACTTGCGGGAGAATGAAAAACTCTCGCAGGGTGACGTCATCAAGCGCCTGATTGCGATGCAGTATGACCGCAATGACGTGGAGTTCAAACGGGGTGTGTTCAGAGTGCGCGGCGACGTGGTGGATATTTTTCCGTCGGAAAACGCCGAGAACGCCGTGCGCGTGTCGTTATTTGATGACGAGGTGGAAAGCATCCACGTGTTCGATCCGCTGACCGGTCACGTCCTGCAGAAAGTCGGTCGCTTCACCGTATATCCGTCGAGCCATTACGTCACGCCGCGAGCGACCACAGTGCGCGCCGTCGAAGCC
>JAYVQD010000303.1:0-6631 GCA_043777275.1 Nitrosomonadales bacterium | reverse complement strand
TTTTGATAAAACCCAGTTGCGGATTCAGCCAGTCGCGGCTCGGTCCACCCTGCGCCACCGTGGTCACTTCGACGTGCTGGCCGTTGCGCAGCACGGTGTTCAGCGGCGCCATCACGCCATCGACTTTCGCGCCTCGGCAGCGATGCCCGAGCTCGGTGTGCACGTGATACGCAAAATCAATCGGCGTGGCGCCCACCGGCAAATCAATCACCTTGCCCTGCGGCGTGAACACGTAAATGCTGTCGTCGAACAAACCGGTTTTGAATTGTTCGGCCAGCGCACCGATTTCACCGATGTTGCCAACCCCTTCCCGCACCTCGTCTTTCCAGTCGAGCACTTGCCGCAGCCAGGCGATCTTTTCGTCATAACCCTTGTTCTGCCGCCCGCCTTCTTTGTAGCGCCAATGCGCCGCGACACCGAGTTCAGAGCTTTGATGCATCTCGTGCGTGCGGATCTGCACTTCGACCGATTTACCCTCGGGGCCGATCACCGCCGTGTGCAGCGAGCGATAGTTATTGCCTTTGGGCTTGGCGATGTAATCGTCGAACTCCTTCGGGATAGGCGACCACAGGTTATGCACCATCCCCAGCACGGTATAACAATCCTTCACGTCATCGACCAGCACGCGCACCGCGCGCACGTCATACAGCGCCTCGAAATCCAGGTGTTTGCGGCGCATTTTGTTGTAAATACTGGTGATGTGCTTGGGGCGGCCCATGACCTCGGCCTTGATGCCCGCGCGCGCGAGTTCACCGTTCAAAATCGCCAGCACGTTCTCGATGTAGCCTTCGCGGTTGACGCGCTTGTCGTCGAGCAGGCGCGCGATCTCCTTGTAGGTGTCCGGCTCAAGAATGCGAAACGCGAGGTCTTCGAGCTCCCACTTCAACTGCCACACACCCAGGCGATTGGCCAGCGGCGCGAAAATATCGCGCGTCAGTTGCGCGCATTCACGGCGCGCGGCGGCGTCTTCACTTTTGACCGCGTAACGCAAATCCTGCGTGTGATCGGCAAGCTTAATCAGCACCACGCGCACGTCCTGCACCATCGCCAACAGCATCTTGCGCAGCGCTTCGAGTTGCGCGGCTTGCTCGTCGGGCTTTTGCTTGCCTACCTGCCGATTGGACAGCGCGCCGATGGCGTTCATGCGCAGCACGCCTTCGGCGAGATCAGCAATCGTTGCGCCGAATTTATCGCGCGCGCGTTTCGCCGCAGTAGCGTCCAGTTGCAGCACCGGCCACAGCAACGCCGCCGCCACGGCCTCGTGACCCAGATGCAAGTCACTGAGCAACGGCACCGCGCCCATCACATGCGGCAGCACCGGCTCGCCATTCATCAGCGTCTTGTCTTCAACCAACGGCGTGACAAACGCGAGCACCTCGCGCAGCTTCTTCGCGGCGGCGGCGGATTCGCCCGTGGCAAAGGCGTCGATCCACGCGGGTGTATCGGCAGCCGGTGGCATGACGAATTTGAGGTGTGTTGCTTTTACCATGTCGCTATTGTAGCGAACCCGGCATTTCATTTTCGCCGCACTGCGCTTACACTGTGTTTTTATTGCCATCGTTAGTCGGCATCAACCACGCCCGGCGGGATTCCCGGAACCACACACCATGAAACTTAACGACGAAGAACAGGCCATGCTCGCGGGCGCGCAGGGGCGCGTGCGGCAGATGGCGATTGAACACCAGATCAAGGTCGGCGATTTTTTCGGCGCTGCCGATTTTGTGCCGGTGACGCAGGCGCATATCATGGCCGACACCGAGAGTCTGGGCGAATCCGGCGTGTGTTGGCTGGAATCGCTCGCGCAATGGGCGACCGACGACAACGGTCGCGGTCGCGTCTGCATTCCGACCATTACCGACCCGCGCGGCACCGATTTCGCCAAGGCCGGCATGCTCAAGCAAGCGCCGTGGATGCTCACCCTCGAACAGCGCGCCATCGATGCCTTCGTCAAGCTGGGCGTGGCGATGACCAACACCTGCATCAACTACCAGACCATCCAGGCGCCCACGCGCGGTGAACATCTCGCTTTCGGTGATACCGGCGTGGTGATTTATTCCAACTCGATGTGCGCGGCGCGCTCCAATTTCGAGGGCGGCCCGTCGGCGCTCGCCGCCGGACTCACCGGACGCACGCCGCGTTATGGCTTTCATCTGGATGCGCAGCGCCAGGCGACGATACGCATTCGCGTTGACTGGACGCCGCGCACGCTGAACGACTGGGGCGCGCTGGGCGGCGTTATCGGTCGGCTGGCGGGCCACTACTGGTCGGTGCCGGTGATCGAGGGCCTGTCGTGCAACGAGGGCGCGCCGGGTTCGGATGCGATGAAACACTTTGGCGCCGCCATGGCGAGCTTCGGCTCCATCGCCTTGTTTCATCTGGCGGGCATCACACCGGAGGCCATTCGCCTGCAGGACGTGGGCGGCGAGCGTTTGCCGGTCGCGCACCGCGTCGGCGAGAGCGAGGTGAAGGCGCTGCAAAAATCCTACGCGGTATCCCATGATATCGACGTGGTGGTTTTCTCCGCGCCGCAGTTAAGTCTGTACGAACTGCGCCGCATCGCCGAGCTGTGCGACGGTCGGCATTTCGTCAAACCCATGCTCGCGATCACCAGCCCGCAGGTCAAACCCGATGCCGATCGCTTCGGCTACACCACACGCATCGAAGCGGCCGGCGGCCAGGTGCTGTCGGGCATGTGCTTTTATCAATCGTATGCGCGCGAAATCGCCGAAGCCAACGGCTGGAAGCGTCTGGCCACCAACAGCGCAAAGCTGGTCAACATCCTCGGCGGTTACGGCTATGTGCCGATGCTCGCCACCATGGAACAATGCATCGACGCGGCAGCGAGCGGGAGACTGGCATGAGCGCTGACGCCACACAGAATAACGCCGGCATGACATTCCACGCGCGCCATGCCATCGGCGCCAAGGTGCGCGGTGCGGCACTGGTCGCGCACGACGGCTTTTCGGCGCGCTACGATCTGGATCGTATCGCCGGCACTTTCTCGCGCCCCACGCACAAGCTCGCCGGTCAGTCGTACGTCGGCAAAATCCTCGTGCTCGACACCGCCAAGGGCGGCGTCGCAAGCGCATGGATGCTGCGCGAAATGGCTTCGCGCGGCGTAGTGCCGCTGGCGATTGTGTTCAACAGCGTGAATCCGATACTGGTTCAGGGCGCGGCGTTTGGCGACATCACCATGCTGGCGGGCTTTGACGAAGACATCACGTCAAAGGTGCCGCAGGGCGCAACGGTTGAGATCGATCCGGCTTCGCGGCTGTTGCGGGTGCTGTAGGGCGAGGTGCGGCGAATGTATCGTAAGTATTTGTTTTTATTGTAATTTTTAACTACATACCTCTTGGATTGACCTGACAGGAAGTGTCCGGCTGCAATCGAGCGATCAATGCGGGCGAGCTGCCCCTTACGTTACCCAACAAATTTTCAGTCAATCAATGCACCTTGAAAGGCGCCAGCGATCTGTCGTCGCAGCGATTCGCGATAGGGCCAAGGATCGCGTAACTCGCGGAAAAATTTGGTTGTGTCATAACGCGTCTGGCAAGCATCGTCGCTGAAATTTCAGTACTGCGCTTACGTCCCGCGCATGTCAATTGCCGCCCCAGTTGCCGCACCGTGGCAGCCTATCCGCCCATCCCTCTGCCGACTTGGTGTTTTTTAAGCAGTGTAATCGTGACGCACGTTACTCCAACGGCGGCACGGTGCGCAGGTAGGCAACGATGGCATTGAGGTCCGCATCACTCATACGGTCATAGTAGTCGAACGCCATGGGCGGCTGGAGTTTTCGTCCATCCCGCGCGATACCCTTGGTGACAGCGCGTTTGATCTGCGCATCGCTCCAGGCGCCTATGCCTGCCGTGGGATGTGAGGTAATGTTACGCGCGACCGATCCTTTCCACGTATCAGGAAATCCTTGCACGAGATCGGGGCCAAACACGCGCCCGCCCTTGCCGAGCCGGTCGTAGTCGGAGACGCCTTTCTCCCGCGGCGAATGGCACTCCATGCAATGGCCAATGGTGACGAGATACGCACCGCGCTTGACCGGATCGGCCATCATGGCTTCGGTGAAGCCTGCCTCAGCGTCCGGGTATTTGTCGTGCCGAACCGGAAGCTTGTAGACGGGTGCGGGCGACTCGTTGCGCACGGGCTTGACCGAACGCAAGTAGGCAACAGTGGCATCCAGGTCGCGCGGCAGCAACGCTTTGAAGAAACTCACGGGCATCACCGCAGCCAACGGCATGTTCGCGAGTTTGCCGCGATTGGGGCGCGCACCCTCGACCAGCGAGCGTCTGATTTCAGAATCGCTCCAGTCACCGATGCCAGTGTCGCGATCGGGTGTGATGTTCGAGGCGCGCGCGTCGAAAGCGGGCGTAGTGAACGACATTCCGCCCGCAAGATGGTTCGCCATGATTGGCATACCTGCCGGTGTGAGAGGCGTATGGCAGTTGCCGCACGCAAGTATCGAATTCACCAGGTAACCGCCTTGATCGATCAATGCCGATGATTGGGCTGTCACGTTGTTGGCTATGCCGCACGCGATAGCCGACACCACTACAGCATTTGCTATTTTCCGGTATGCGCGCAATGACTTCCGCAACGTATGCATGGCGCTATCTCCTCACATGAGTGTCGCCTTCCCAACATAGAGAATCGACAATTCTACTATTGCTCTTGGCCGATTTGCGCCGGTCACCTCAGCTCGCGTTGGCCGTCGGTTTAATCACTACGCCAGACGCGCGCCGGTGATGGAATTTGACGCAATCCGACACGGGCTGCAAGACCAGGTCGCGATTACTACTATTTTTGCCTAACGTCTTACACCGGTCTTACACCGGCACCGAGGTCACATCGTAGCTGAACAGCCATTCATAACGCGCCCGCACTTTCTCGGCGGTCCATTCGCGATCAACGTATTCCTGCGCGGCTGCCGCATCGGCCAGCGTGCGGCTTTGAAAGCGTTTGCCATTTTCCGCCGAGCCCAGCACCACTTTGGTCGTGCGCTCAATGCGCGCGCGCTCGTAACGCGCCAGGCCCTGCACCACGTCCGCGCCGTCCGCGTCCGCCGCATCCAGCGCGCGCCCGAGTACGTAACCGTCTTCCAGCGCCATCACCGCGCCCTGCGCCAGCATCGGCAGCATCGAATGGCAGGCATCGCCCAGCAAACTCACGCGGCCCACGCTCCACTTCGCCAGCGGCTCGCGGCCCATCAGCGCCCATTTATACGGCGTCGTAAAGTTGTCGATCATGCAATGAATGTCCGCATTCCAGCCCGCGAAGCAGGCGTGGCATTCGGCGTGCGTGCCGCTGGCGCTCCATGATTCCACCTGCCAGTCGTCATCGACCTCGATGATGCCGTTGAAATTCATGTACTCGCCGCGATGCACCGGGTAATGCACCACATGCCCCCCCGGCCCCACCCAGTTGGTGCCGACCGTGCGGCGCATGTGCAGCGGCAACTTCTCCATCGGAATCACTCCACGCCACGACACCATGCCGGTGAAGGTGGGCTGATCGTCGCCGAACAAGCCCTGGCGCACGCGCGAATGCACACCGTCCGCGCCGATTAAGGCATCGCCCGTGGCGGCTTTGTTGCCGCCGTCGCTTTCATAATGCAGCGTGACGCCATGAGTACCATGGGCCGATTGCTCAAAATCAGTGCAACGCGAATTCAGATGAATCGCATCCGGCTTTTCACGCCGTACGCCATCGGCCAGCACCGCCAGCAAATCCGGCCGATACGTCAGATAGTGCGGAAAACCATAGCGCTCCACCGACTCCAGCCCCACCTCGAAGAGCGGCCACGTCTGCCCGCTATTCCACAGCCGTATCTCTTTGCCTTCCGCCTCGCACGCGAGCTTTCTGAGTGCGTCCAGCACGCCCAGCTCGTGCAACGCCCGCAGGCCGTTGGCGCTTAACTGCACGCCCGCGCCGACTTCGCGCAGCTCTGATGCCTGCTCGTAAACATCAACGTCGAAGCCGCGCTTGAGTAACGCCAGCGCAGCCGTGAGGCCACCAATGCCGCCACCGGCGATGAGAATGTGGGGTTTGGAGTTGTGAGTTTTCATTGAAGAATTATAAATGCCTGCGCGCTATTCCGCCCGCTACACCGCCACCCCCGCCGCATGCCCCGACGACCACGCCCACTGAAAGTTATACCCCCCCAGCCAGCCGGTGACATCCACCACTTCGCCGATGAAATATAGCCCCGGCACGCTGCGCGTTTCGAGTGTTTGTTGCGACAGTGCGTGGGTGTCTACACCGCCGAGCGTTACTTCGGCCTTGGCGTAGCCCAGCGTGCCGGAGGGCTGGATACGCCAGCCTTTGAGGGTGTGCGCGATGGCGTCGAGTACCTCTTTCGATAGATGCACCAGCGGCTGCGTCCAGCCGTGTAACTCGGCGAAGTTTTGCGCAAAGCGGCGCGGCAAAAATTCCGCGAGCAGCGGGCCGAGTGCCTGTTGATCGCGCCGATGCGTAGCCAGCCATGCGCCGACGTCGATCTCGGGCAGCAAATCGAGCGCGACCGCGCCGCGCCCGCCCGCGAGTTGCCAGTACGACGAGACTTGCAGGATCGACGGCCCCGACAATCCGCGATGGGTAATCAGCGCGGCCTCACGAAACGCAG
>JAYVQD010000302.1:0-25006 GCA_043777275.1 Nitrosomonadales bacterium | reverse complement strand
TGATGCACGAACTGCGCGAGCGTTTCGGCGATATACGGCACGCGTTAATCCACTTTCGCGCCGGAGACCTTAATCACCTGCGCCCACTTGGCGATTTCAACCTTGATAAACGCCGCGAACTGTTCCGGTGTCGAGGGCAATGTGTCCAGACCCTGCACGCGCAGTTGCTCTTTCACGTCACCCGCATTCAGCGCCGCCACGATCTCGCGATTGAGGCGGGCAACAATATCTGTTGGCGTGCGCGCCGGTGCAAACACCCCCTGCCAGATGCTGGCGTCAAAGCCCGGCAAGCCGGATTCCGCAATTGTCGGCAACCCCGGTGCAGCGCTGGAGCGCGCGGCGGTCGAAATCGCCAGCGCGCGCACGCGTCCGGCCTGCATGTGCGCGAGCGCGGTCGAGGTGGAGTTGAACGACATCTGGATTTGCCCGGCAATCAGGTCGGTAGTCGCCTGCGCCACGCCCTTGTACGCCACGTGCGTCAATTGCACACCCGCCATGGATTTAAACAACTCGGTAATCACATGCGCGGAACTGCCGCTGCCGCCGGTGGCATAGTTGAGCTTGTTTGGATGAGCCTTGGCCAGCGCGATGAACTCCTTCACCGTTTTCGCCGGCAGCGAGGGATGCACCATCAGCACCATCGGCGCGGACGTCGCCAGCGTAATCGGCGCGAAGTCACGTTGTATGTCGTACGGCAGCTTGGCGAACAAACTCATGTTAATCACATGCGTGTTGGTGCCGAGCATGAGGGTGTAGCCGTCCGGCGCCGCGCGCGCGGCCAGCTCCGCGCCGATGTTGCCGCCCGCGCCGCCGCGATTGTCGATCACGATCTGCTGGCCGATTTGCGCGATCAACTTTTGCGCGATGATGCGCGACACGATATCGCCGTTGCCGCCCGCGGCGTAGGGCACGATAAAGCGCAGCGGACGGTTGGGGTAGCCCGCGCCGCTTTGCGCAAGGGCGCTGACGGATGCCAAAGCCGCACTCGCTGCCATCAGTGATATAAGAAAATAATTCATTTAAAACAAATACTTAAGACGCATTCGGCAAAGTGTTTGCAAACGACGCGCGGGCAAATACTTGGTCTGCGTAGCGCTTCAAGCCCGGATATTTGCCGCGCCAATCGTAACTGGCGTAGGCGCGATCCAGATAACCCAGCGCCATGCCCGCGCAAATATCCGCGAGCCCGAAGGCGTTGCCGAAACAAAATTCGTTAGCCGCAATGTCTCGTTGCAGCGCCGCCAAACCACCTTCGATTTTTTTCAGTTGCTTTTGATACCAGTCAGCGCTGGCATCGCAACCGTCTGCGTAACGCGAGTCGTGCGTCAGGGCAACGATGGCATCGACAATGCCGTCGCCCAACGCTTCCCACTGGCGCACGGCGATGCGCGCGGCGAAATCCGCCGGTATTAATTTGGGCCCATGGTTGCCCGCGATGCCGTCAAAATATTCAACGATCACCGATGAATCGTACATCGGTTTGCCGTCATCGAGCACCAGCACCGGCACTTTGCCCAGCGGATTGTGTTTTGGCACTTGCGAGCCGGGCGCGGACGGACGATCCGCGACAAATTCGCAGGCGATTTTCTTTTCCAGCATCGCGATGCGGGCTTTGCGGGCGTAAGGGCTGCCGGGAGAACCGAGTAGTTTCATGGGTTTCACTTTCGAAGGGTGTATAGAGCGCCGCACATTCTACGGCGAAACCGGCGTGGCTGGCGGCAACACGCAGCCCTGCTCGCCCGCCACGCGGCGCAACACATCCGGGTAATCGCTGATGATGCCATCGACGCCCAGCGCCATCATGCGCCGCATGCCGGCTTCGGTGTTCACTGTCCACACCACCACTTTTAATCCCAGCGCCTGCGCCTGCTTTACGCTTGCGGCATCGACATCGTTGGAGCACGGCGACCAGATCGCACCACCCGCAGCCTTGACCATGCGCGGCACAGAGTTGCCGAACCGACTCACGTGCAAACCCGCGTTCCACGGCGATGATTCTTCGTGGGCAAGGATGTTGTCCATGAAAGGCTGTTGCGCGGTGAGATGCGCAGTGGCGATCTGCGGGGCGTGTTGTTGCACCGCTGCCAGCGTGCGCCAATCGAACGACTGTATCGTAACGCGATGATGTAAATATTTGTTTTTAATCAATAAAATCAAAGCGCGCGCAAAAGCATCCGGCGCAACCGTGCGTTCGGGATGCAGCGGCGAAATCTTGGTTTCGATATTAAAGCGCACGCTGACATTGCCCGCGCGGCGCGCGAGTGTAAACACGTCTTCAAGCATCGGCATGCGTGCGCCATCGACCGGCTGCTGATGCGGAAATCGCGCGGCGTATGCCGACGCGGGATCAATGCGGCCCACGTTGAAGCGTTGCAGTTCGTCAAACGTGAATTGCGCAATCGCCAGATCGGTGTGGGTGATCCAATGCCCGTGCTCGTCGCGCGTGATGTCCGGGTTTAATGTTGAATCGTGGCTGACGACAACAACGCCATCGCGCGTGATCGCGCAATCCAGTTCCAGCGTGGTGACGCCGATCGACAGCGCACGCGAAAACGCAGGCAGCGTGTTTTCCGGCAGCAGGCCGCGCGCACCGCGATGGCCTTGTATGTCGATTGTGCGCATCGGGTGATTGTGCCACGTGTGCCATGCGTTCGTGATCGGGCTACAATGAAATTCAGGCCCACCCGCCCGTCGTTCCCGCACAGACGGGAACCCATGAGGAGTCGCCAGTGCCGCTGTGTTATGGGTTCCCGCCTGCGCGGGAACGACAGTGAAAATAGTTTGTTCACGCCGGTAAATCAGGAACCTCAGAAATGACAACTCCTCTTCCACGCCAACCCCTCGGCATTGCCGTCATCGGCGCAGGCCGCATCGGCACCATGCGCGCGCGTCTGGCAGCGCAACACCCGGCGGTGAACTTTATCGCGGTTGCCGACCTGAATCGCGACGCGGCGCAAGCGCTGGCCGACAAAGCCGGCGCGCAGCTTGTCGCCGGCAACAACCGCGAAGCCATCGAACATCCGTCAGTCAACACGGTAATCGTGTCCACCAGCGAACACGAACACACCGAAGCGGTGCTGATGGCGCTCTCACTCGGCAAAAAAGTGCTGGTCGAAAAACCCATCGCACTGAAACTCGAAGACGCCGACAAAATTTTGCGTGCGCTCGAAAAATCCACAGGTAGCCTGCACGTGGGTTACAGCCGCCGCTTCAAGCGTCGTTACCTGCTGGCTAAAGAGCAGATCGTGCAGGGACGGCTGGGGACGATCACCGGCATCTCCGCGCGGCTCTACAACTCGCGGGCGCAGGTGTTCGCCATGTTAAAACGCGATCCTGGCGCAACGCCTGTCGTCGATTCACTCACCTACTACATCGATTTCGTCAACTGGTGGCTGCCCAATAACCCGGTGGTCGAAGTGTGGGCGCGCGGGCAAGGCGGCGTGATCCGCGACGCGGGCTACGACTGCGACGACGTGACCTTCGCCGTGCTGACACTCGCCGACGGCGCGCTGGTGAACTGCAACGTGAGCTTCGCGCTGCCGGAAAAATATCCGTCGCTCGGCTACAGCGGCCGCATCGAAATCATCGGCAAGGACGGCGTGCTGCTGATCGACGACGATCACATGGAGCAATTGCTCTACACCGAAAAAAGCATCCCGCACATTTACTTGCCGGAGGTGAGTGTGAACATGGCGTTTCTCGGCAGCAGCGCGCCCGGCGATTGGGCCGGCGGCGAATTCTGGGGCCCGCTGGCGAGCGAGACACGCAACTGGCTCGACTATGCCGCCACCGGCAAACCCTGCGCGCTGACTACGCCGCAGGAAGCGCGCAGTAATCTGGAGGTTACGCTGGCGATTGAGGAGGCGGTGGAGACGGGGGAGACGGTGCGGTTGGCGAGGTAATAGCGTGGCGTATACTACGCGGGCTTCTGATTCATTTCGACGGTTGGTTCATTCAATAACCGGCCATGTAGCTTAATACGTTGAGAGGATATCCAATGATTATTCGATCCGTTGCGATGTGTTTGTTGTTCTTGACCAGTACGCCCCTTTTCGCTGGTCCCAAAGAAGATGCACTGGCTGCATATCAGAGGTTCTTTGAGTTGTTCACCACCGATAATCACGATCAGATAGCAGCATTGTTTGCGCCGGACGCCTTGTTTTACGGTACCGGCTCCGCTGAAGTGGTAACGGTGCCGGAGGACATTCGCAAGTATTTCGTAGGTGCCCTTTCAGGAAAAAGGGGAGTGGTGAAGGCAACTCCCTTCGTGCAAACAGCGGTGGTCTTATCGGACAGCATTGTCGCAATATCTGGTAAGTGGCAGTCGGAGAGGACGTTGGATGGAAAGATGGTTACGGCAGGCCCATCCCGAAATACGGTAGTGATGCAAAAGCGTGGAGATCGGTGGCTGATAGTTCAGTTTCACAACTCGCCGACACCGAAGCCACCAGCGGCAGCGCCCGCCGCTGCGCCGGCGCGGTAGCCCGCGTAGGGCGCAATCCCCATTGCGCCGCATGTGAAGCGTCACCCACGCGGTGTTGCATTCGGCGCAATAGGATTGCGCCCTACGAACCCTCGTGCTGGAAGTGACGCTGGCGATTGAGGGGGCGGTGGAGACGGATTGTTTTCCAGGATCACGCGCAGCGCGCCTTTGCCAAGTGTCAAGTTTCAGGCAGCGCCGAACGCAGGCCCAGGTGTTCAACGAACGGATCGAAGTCCCGGTCACTGTACAGGAGCGGCCATCCGCTTTCGATGCAGCGCGTGGCAATCACGGTATCGATGGTCTTGCGCACGGTCACACCGAGCGAACGCAGCACGCGAAAATTTTTAGCGGCTTGAATGGCTATGTTTTGTCCCGCCAAGTCCACCAGTATCAGCGACGTCAGAAGTTTCCGGGCTTGATTGAAATCGCGGTCGCTAACAAAGCCTTGCAGCACCTCGGTCAAAATAAGGTCGCCGGTCGCCATCGGCTCGATGCCCAGCAGCGAATGCAGTTTTTCCGACTGCGGCGTCGCGGCGCCCCGAAAGTAGTCGATCCAAACGCTGGAATCGACCAGAATCATTTATCAATCCGCATCGCATCCAGATCGCCTTGCCAGTGGAGCTTGCCGCGAAAGCGCTTGATTTTCTGTTGTTGCTGCAAGCGCAACAAGGTGCGCAGCCCCAGTTCAACGGCTTCCCGCTTGGTCTTCAAGCCGGTCGCCCGAAGCGTGCTGTTCATCAACTTGTCGTCAATCACAATATTCGTGCGCATGATGTGTATCCTTTAGTCTATTTTTACACATTCTAGGCGCAGATCGCTCCTCCCGCAACTGGTTGTCGTGCCGCCTGTTTGCTACACATGCCCAAAGCGCCAGCGCTCCACCGTCGCCCGCTCGTAAACGCCGCCGCGATTAAACGGCAGATCGGCCCAGAACGCGTCCGCCTCGGCCTTGTTGGCCACGTCGAGCATAATCAGACTGCCGATCATCTGCTTGCCGTCGTCGTCGAGTAACGGCCCGCGCGCGATGAAGCGTTGCTGGTGGCGATTCAGATAATCATGATGCGCCTCGCGCAGTGGCGTGCGGCGCGCGGCGCCATCGGCCTTGTCATGGGCGTGGATGACGAACTGCATGGTGGTGGCCTTGCGCGCGTAGTCGCGCTGCCGCACATCCAAGGTGGGTTTCCAGCGCTCGATATTGATCGACTCGAAAATGCCGGCCAAGGTGTAAGGGTCGGCGTTGATATAGGCCTGTGCCGCCGCGCGATCCGAAAACTCGATCAGCCGCAAACTGCCGATGGCATTTTTGTTGTCGTCGGTGAACAGCGGCCCCGAATACCAGGTGACGTCGGGGTAGCCGTCGAGAAAATTGCGGTGCGCGGGCAACGTGGCTTCGCGCAGCGCGTCGGTGGCGGGTTTTGAACGGCATTTAATCAGCCAATGCATCGGTAGAATATCCTTGTGAAAATCGCTTCATTTTATTACTGCGGCTTGATTCCCGCCGCCGCCACTGCCGCGCCCCAACGCTTGATTTCTGCCTGATGATACTTGGCAAACTCGCCGGGCGTGCCGCCAACCGCAGTCATGAATGAGTTACGCAGTGATTCCTGCGCCTGTGGCGATTTCAGATAGCGGTTGGCGGCGTCGTTCCAGCGCTGGACGAGTGCGGCGGGCACGGCCTTGGGGCCATAGACCGCATACCAGATATACGCTTCGAAATCCGCCACGCCCGCTTCGGCGATGGTGGGGATGTCGGGGGCGTAGTCGACGCGCTGTGCGCTGCTGATGCCGAGCGCGCGCAGGCGTCCGCTTTTGACGTGCTGCAGCAGCGTGCCGGGGGTGTTGAAAAACACTTTGACTTGTCCGCCGATGAGATCGGTGATCGCGGGTGCGCCGCCTTTGTAGGGCACGTGCAGGATGTCGATTTTAGTTGCCGCCTTGAACATTTCGAGCTTGAGATGGATGGTGGTGCCGACGCCGCTGGATGCACCGGTGAGCTGCCCCGGCTGCGCTTTTGCCAGGGCGATCAGCTCTTTTACTGATTTGGCGGGCACGGACGGGTGTATCACCAGGAACGAAGGTGAATTCGCAGCCAGCACGACCGGCGTCACATCGCGTGACGAATCAAAGCGCATGCTGCGGTACATGCTCGGAATAATTGCGATGGCGGAACTGGTACACAGCATGGTGTAGCCGTCGGGCTCGGCGCGCACCACGATTTCGGTGCCGATTTGGGTGCCTGCGCCGGGGCGGTTGTCCACGATCACCTGCTGGCTCCAAAACTCTGAGAGTCCGCCGGCGAGTGCGCGGGCGACCAGATCAACCGAACCGCCGGGGGTGTAGGGGTTAATCATGCGCACGGGGCGGGTGGGGAAGTCACGCACGTCACGTGGGTCGCGTTGCGCCATGGCGCCGCTGCTCCACGCAAGCATCGTCGCGACGCACGCCGCGAGCAGGGGAAAAATCTTGCGCCATGGAGAACCTTTGTTCATAGCCGATTCCCGGAGTTTATTCACCGGCAGCCAATGTAAGCCTCAACCCGCCTGAATGCAAAGTACTGAAGCGAAGCGCCCTGTACACCCGGCGCCGACATCATCGTTGTTTGTCCAGGCGCCGCAACGTGTAGAATCGCGGCCCCATGAATCGAGAAACCCTCATGCAAAAACATACTGCCCTTATTTCATCATTGCTGACCGCGTTGTTTGCGCTCGCGCCCGCGCAGGCCGCCGCCGATGCGGCCAAAAACTATCCGGTAAAACCCATTCGTTTCATTTCGCCGTTTACGCCCGGTGCGGGCACCGACACCACCGCGCGCACGCTGGCGCAAAAACTCACCGACAAATGGGGACAGCAGGCCGTGGTGGATAATCGCACCGGCGCCTCAGGTGCGATCGGCGTGGAAATTACCGCCAACGCGCCGCCGGACGGCTACACCATTTGTTTGATCTCGGCGTCGCACTCGGTGAACTCAGCCACCAATCCGAAGTTGCCTTATGACTTGACGCGCGATCTGCAGGGCATCATGCAGGCGACTTCGCTGTTTTATGCGGTGTATCACAGCCCGTCGGTGCCGGTGAAATCGGCGAAAGAGTTGATCGCGCATGCGAAAGCCAATCCCGGCAAATTGCTTTTTGGTTCTTCCGGCAGCGGCAGCCTTCAGCATTTCGCGGGTGAAATGTTCAATCATCTCGCGGGCGTGAAGATGACGCATGTGCCGTATAAAGGCACCTCAGCCGTGGTGACCGCGATGCTGTCAGGTGAAGTGCAGGTCGGATTCGGCACCCTGTTCGGTGTGCGTCCGCATATGCAGACCGGGCGCTTGCGCGTGGTGGCGATCACCGCCGGCAAGCGTTCGCCTTCGGTGCCAGATATTCCCACGTTGAGCGAAGCGGGCATACCGGGCTACGAAATCGATCAGTGGTACGGTGTGATTACCGGCGCCAAAGTGCCGCGGGCCGTCGTCAATAAATTATCCGAGGCGATGGCACAGGCGTTGAAAGAGCCCGATGTGTCCAAACGTCTCGCGGCCGACGGCTCGGTGCCGGTAGGCTCAAGCCCGGACCAGTTCAGCGCACACATCAAATCCGAAATCACCAAGTGGCAAAGGCTGGTGAAGGAAGCGAAGCTGGATATGCAGAGTTAACAGCGGCAAAGTTAACCGCGGCGGAGACTTTTGTAAGTATCTGTTTTTATAGAGTTTTCTGGTGCGGCGCTGATGTGGCGCTGGTGCAGCTACTCGCCGCCCAGAAACTCGATCCCGACCACATACTCGACCATGCGCCAGGTGTTGCCGGCTTTGGCAAAACACGCGCGATGTTCGATAGCGCTGCGGATGTGTTCTTCGGGCACGTAGCCTTCGCGTCCGCGATGATGCACTTTGACCCAGCGCTGTTTGAGTTGGCTTTCGGTGTCGGCTACTTCCCAGTCGCGCACGCCGACAATATCAAACGATAGGGTGCCCAGGGTTTGCGCGGCGTGTGACGGCGCGCCCTTGATAAGCGCCTCTTTCACCACGATGGCGCCGCTGTCGTAAGGGTCTACGTCGTTCAGCGGCCACTTGATCGGCACATACGGCGCGCACAGCACGCGCGTGGGCTTGTTCTTCGGGCCCTGCTGATGCCATGCGCTGCCGAGGCTGAGTGACGCGCTCAAGTCGCGCAACACGCGATCACTCTTGCCGTCGATCTCCCACAACTTGCGAAACTCGGACACGCCGGGCGGCACTTCGAGGCCATTGACGATATTGCGGTCGATGCTATTAATAAGTGCGGCGCGATCACCACGCCGCAATGCGGCCAGCAGACTATTGCGAAAGGCAGCCCACGACGGATCTGACGCACCCTCGTCAACGGGCGGCAACTTGCGCTCGACGGGGGGCTTGGGTGTCACCGGCGCAGCCGGCTTATCAGCGAGGGATTCAGGTTGGGTTGCCGGTCTGCCCGATTCAGGCGCAACCGGTGCAATCGGCACCTGCCCCTGCGCCAGGGTGGTAGCGAGCGTCAGCGCGCAGGCTGCGGCGAATCGTTGCAGGCGACGCACGTCATTGCCCTGACACGGGAAACACTGTTTTATCGTACAACGCTGGGCGTGCAGTGAAACGATCAATGGGATGATCCTGAGTGTTGCTGAGTGTTGTAACGCGGCGCCTATGGTAAGCGCTACGCCTGCTGCTTACAACTGCGGCACGCGTGGGGTCCCACGGGGCGCGTGCTATAATTTTTGCCACCATTCACGCACGGCCCAAAAAAAGTTGACAGGATAATCATGGCGCGCATCGAAGTTAAATCAGAGATCACCGGCACCGTGTGGCAAGTCAAGTCCAAGCCGGGCGACACGGTTGAATCCGGCGACACGCTGGTGGTGATCGAGTCGATGAAAATGGAAATCCCCGTCATCACCGAAGACGGCGGCGTGGTGAAAGAAATCCTCGTCAAGGAAAAAGACCCGGTGGCCGAGGGGCAAGTCGTCGCCATACTCGAAGGCTGAGCGGCGGCGGCGTCAGGCTGCACCCCCAAGCGCCGTCATGACCTGGCAACCTGAAATCGACGATATTCATCACCGCCGCACATTGGCCGATGCCTGCGGCGGCGCAGACGCGGTGGCGAAGCATCACGCCGCGGGCAAGCTCACGGTGCGCGAACGCATCGCCGGTTTGCTCGATGCAGGATCGTTTCGTGAAGTGGGCAAACTCGCGGGCCGCGCCAGCTACCACGCGGATGGCTCGCTCAAATCCTTTGAACCCGCGCCGTATGTGATGGGCCTCGGCAATCTGAATGGCCGCCCCATAGCAATAGGCGGCGAGGATTACACCATCCGCGCCGGCACCAGCTTCGGCAGTGACCGGCGCAAAGGCGGGCAAGGCGGCTTCATCGAAGACCTTGCCTACGAATACCGCATACCGCTGATTAACCTGTGCGACGGCACCGGCGGCACCGTCAATACCACGCGGCGCAAAGGTTACTCGGTGGTGCCGGGGCACGGGCAGGATGGCTTCGAGCGCTCGGTGGATTTGATGGAAATCGTGCCGGTGGTGAGCGCGGTGATGGGCACCACGGCGGGCGGGCCGTCGGCGCGCGCGATACTCGCGCACTGGTCGATCATGGTGCGCGGCAGCAGCCAGATTTTTGCGGCAGGCCCGCCGGTGGTGGAGCGCGCTTTTCCCGCTGGCGGAAAGATCACCAAAGAGGAACTCGGCGGCGCGAAAATCGCTGCTGATACCGCCGGCACCATCGACAACGTGGCCGAGAATGAGCTGGATTGCCTGGCGCAGATCAAACAGTTTTTGTCGTACATGCCGCAGAATGTGTGGGAGCTGCCGCCGGTGGTGGATAGCGGTGACCCGGTGGATCGCTGCGAAGACGCGCTGGCCGGCATCATCCCGCGTTCGACGCGCCAGCCTTACGACATGCGCCAATTGATCGGCCTGATTGTCGATCGTAAATCGATGTTCGAGATTCAACCCGGCTTTGGCCGCGCGGTGATTACCGTGCTTGCGCGCATGAACGGCAAGGTGGTGGGCGTGATCGGCAATAACCCCACTTACGGCGGCATCATGGATGTGAAGGCCGCGAGGAAGCAGGCGCACTTTATCGAGCTGTGCGATCAATTCAACATCCCGCTGATTTTCTTTGCTGACATTCCGGGCCTGATGGTGGGCGTGGAATCCGAATCGAATGCGATTCTGCGCGAAGGCATGCGCGCGCGCTTTGTCGGCTTGCAGGTCAGTGTGCCGGTGTTCACGGTGATCGTGCGCAAATGTTATGGCGTGGCGGGCGGCAGCACCATTGATCGTCGCGGGCTGAATTTTAAAATCGCCTGGCCGTCTGGCGAGTGGGGCTCGTTGCCGCTCGAAGGCGGTGTGAAAGCCGCGTATAAACGTGAGATTGAAAGCGCGGCTGATCCTGCCGCGCGCGAAAAAGAAATCGAAACCGAGTTGCGTCAACTGGCGTCACCGTTTCGCACCGCGGAAGCGTTCGCCATTGAAGACTTGATCGACCCGCGCGAAACACGGCCTTACTTGTGCCAGTTCATCGACGCCATGCAAGGGCGCTTGCGTTCGCAGGCGGGACCAAAGCGCAAGAGCGGGGCTAGGCCATAACTATTTGTTTTAATTGAATAATTTGCATATAAGGATCGCTATGCCAAGACCGGAAATCGAAGGCGATTGGGTAATGGGCTGGCCGGACCGCAAGCGCGCGGTCATCAACGCCGGCAAGGATTCGCAGGGCCGCGTCATTAATGGCCGCGCGCCGATCACCGAACTCGAAGGCTTGCTCACGCCCACCGATGCGTACTACGTGGTGAATCAGCTTGAAGTGCCGGAGCCGATACACCCCGACGATTGGGTGTTGTCGATCGGCGGCTTGGTGGATAAACCCATTGAACTCTCGCTCAAAGATTTGCAAAAACTGCCGGGGCGCACGGTGCGTGCCGTCACCGAATGCGCGGGCAACGATGCGGGCTTCTTCGACTATCAGCAAAACGTAAATGCTGGCGGCAAAAAACCGTCGCGCATCAACCAGCAGGACATGAACGCGCGCGCGGCGATGCGTGAAGCCAACGCGGTGCCGTCTACGGAAGAGATCAGCAACGAATCGACGACAACGTGCGCGGTGAGCGCGGGTGAATTCACCGGCGTGCCGCTGGCGGAAGTGTTGAAAAAAGTCGGCATCAAAAACAACGCGATGTCGGTGCGCTTTCAGGGCTTTGATCGCGGGCAACCTGACTTGGCCGTGCAGTACCGCTCGGTCGGCCGCTCCGATTTCAAGCTGGTAGACCCCGGCATCATCAACTACGAAAAAGGCATGCCGCTGGCGAAGGCCATGCACCCGGACACCCTGCTCGCGTGGTCGATGAACGGCGAGTGGCTCACGCACATCCACGGCGCGCCGGTGCGCGTGGTGACACCGGGCTGGTCGGGCAACTGGTGGGTCAAATGGCTCGAACAAATCGAAGTGCTCGACCATATTCCGCAGTGCTACTACCAGCACCACTACTTCACCTACGGCAACGGCCCTGACGACCCGCAAAAAGAAATGATCACGTCGATGGGCGTGCGCTGCATTATTTTGAATCCGCTCGACGAAGACTCGCCGCTCGCGCGCGGCGCACACAAAATACAAGGCCGCGCGTGGAGCGGCATGGGCATGATTAAGCGCGTCGAAGTCAGCGTCGATGGCGGTAACACCTGGGCGGATGCGCATCTTGAGGAGCCGGTCGAGCGCTGGCTGTGGGTACGCTGGTCGCTGCTGTGGGACGCGGATGAACCCGGCGCGGTTCAAATACTCGCGCGCGCGACGGATGAAACCGGGCGTGTGCAGCCGCAGATTCCGTGGAATTATCAGCGCAAGCATTTTGACGGCATCGTGCCGACGGATGTGGTGGTGGTTTGAAAGTGGCAAGTCGCGGAAATTTTTCCTTCCCGTCATTCCCGCGCAGGCGGGAATCCATGCGGTGGTGGAACGAGTGAGGGTGTTATGGATTCCCGCCTGCGCGGGAATGACGAGGTAGGTGTTTGTCGTGCATATCGTCGTCTGCATCAAATACATCCCCGACCCCGAAGCCGCCTTCAGCATGTTCAGCATCGACGAACAGGCGATGAAGGTGGTTCCCGCTTCCGGGCTAAAACATGTGGTCAGCCCGTTTGACGAGCAGGCTATTGAAGCGGCTTTGCGGCTCCGTGAACACCACGCGGGCACGCGCATCACCGTGCTAACACTCGGCAACGAGCTTTCACGCAACGCACTCAAGCATGGCCTTGCGATGGGCGCGGATGATGGCGTGCTGCTGGCGGATGGGGCGTTTGAGGATGGCGACAGTTACACCACAGCACTCACACTGGCTGCCGCGCTGGAAAAACTCGGCGCGATTGATCTGGTGCTTACGGGCCGGCAAGCAGCCGATGGCGATGCGGGCGTGGTCGGCGCGGGCCTGGGCGAGTTGCTGAACGTGCCGGTGCTGACCTTCGCAAAAAGTATTGAAGTTACCGGCAGCACGGTGCGCGTCGAGCGCGTGCTGGATGATGGCACGGAAATCGTCGAGGCCGATTTGCCTGCGGTGGTCACGGTATCCAACGAAATAGGCGCGCCGCGCGCGCCCACTTTGCGCGAGACCATGCGCGCGGCGCGTAAGCCGGTGCTGGTGTGGAAGGCCGCTGATCTTGGTCTTGAAGCAATCACGGTGGGTGCTGCCGGTTCGCGCACCGTGCGTGAGCGCCTGTTTGCGCCGTCGAAAGCGATTCAGTGTGTGTTCATTGATGCGCCTACGCCCGAAGCGCAGGGCGCGCTGCTGGCGGCACGCTTGCGCGAGGCCAAGGTGATATGAGCGCGGCGCTGGTTATCGGCGAATGGGCGAACGAAAAACTGGCGACGGTTAGTCTCGAACTCGTGACGCTTGCGCGCAGGCTCGCGCCAGCGGGCAAGGTGATTGCGCTATTGCTCGGCGCAGAACCGGCAGCGGCAGCAGCGCTGATCGCACGCGGCGCAGACAAGGTAGTACTCGGCAGGCGCGAGGCGTTCGACGGCTACAACAGCGATGCGTGGGTGGATTGCGCGGCCAACGTCGCGCGTGAACACGCGGCCACGCTGGTACTCGCCGCGCACACGCCGCGCGGCGCTGATCTTGCGCCGCGACTGGCATTTCGGCTAAACGCCGGCTGCGCCACGGGTTGCGTGAACGTGGAACAACAAGACGGCACATGCCACTTCACCCGCGCCAGTCACGGCGGCCATGTGCGCGAAACGTTGCGCTTCAAAACCGCGGTCGCGGTGGCGACCGTGCGCGCGGGCGTGTACGATGCGTTGCCGCTGGATACCACGCGCACGGGAGAAGTGGTCGTGCTCAACACCGCGTCCGCGTCACGCGTGCGCGTGATCGAGCGCAAACTCGAAGACAGCGGCGCGCAACGCCTCGAAGACGCGCGCGTGATTGTCGCGGGCGGTCGCGGCCTCAACGGCCCGGAAGGCTTCAACGTGTTGGAACCGCTGGCCGCAACGCTCGGCGGCGCGGTCGGCGCCAGCCGCGTGCCGTGCGATCTGGGTTGGTGTTCACACGCGATGCAAATTGGGCTGACGGGCAAAACGGTAACGCCGGATTTATATATCGCCGTCGGCATCTCCGGCGCGAGCCATCATCTCGCCGGTTGCGGCAACGCCAAGACCATCGTTGCGATCAACACCGATAGAGATGCAGCGATATTTTGGGAGGCGAAGTTTGGTGTGGTGGGTGATTACGCCAAAGTGGTGCCGGCGCTGACGGCGGCGATACGCGCTTTGCCTGATGCAACATAAGTATTTGTTTTAAAAGAATTATTTACCGAAGATTTATGCAGATTTACGCAGATTTACACAGATAACGTCAACCCCCGATATAGGGGGTTAATCTGTGAAAATCTGCGTAAATCTGTGGTAAAAGTTTTTGACTTGGTTATTGGAGACCCACATGGCACCTGAAGCATTGCTCGCAGAATACGAAGCACGCCGCGCCAAAGCGCTCGCCGGCGGCGGCGCGGACAAGTACGCGAAGCGCGCCGCCAAAGGCATCTTGAATGCACGCGAACGCATCACGCACCTGGTGGATGCGGATTCATTCATGGAATCCGGTTTGTTCGGCACCTCGGGCGTCTACCCGGAGCAGGCCGACGAAACGCAAACCGACGGCAAGCTCGCGGGCTACGCCAGAATCAATGGCCGCGACATTTGTCTGGTGGTGAATGATTTCACGGTGAAAGGCGCATCCACCTCCTACACCAACAGCAAAAAAATCGGCCACATGAAACGCACCGCCACCGAGCGCGGCATGCCGCTGGTGCTGCTGGGCGAATCCACCGGTGCGCGCCTGCCCGACGCCATGGGCGCGCGCGGCATGGGCCTGTTGCTCGGCAACGACAACACGCAGTTTCGCCGCACGCGCGAAACGCCGATGGCGGCTGCGGCGTTTGGCCCCGCGTTCGGCTCATCGACGTGGATGATGTGCCTCAGCGATTTCGCGGTGATGCAAAAAGGCGCGACGGTGGCGGTGTCCAGCCCCGGCCTGGTGTCGATGGCGCTGGGTGAAAAAGTCAATGCCGAAGACCTCGGCGGCTGGCGTTTGCACTCGGATATCACCGGGCTGGTCGATCAGGTCGCCGATACCGAAGAAGAGGTGTTCCACGCGATCAAAACGTTTTTGTCGTATATGCCAAGCCATCACAACGAAGCGCCGCCGGAAGCGCCCATCCCTGCGGGTTCGGGAGCGGAGATGGGCAAGGTGTTCGACATCCTGCCCGAGCGCCGCACGCAAGTGTATGACATGAAGCGCATGATCAAGTGCGTGGTGGATAAAGACTCGATGTTTGAGTTGAAGCCGCGCTTTGGCAAAAGCGCGGTGACCACGCTCGCGCGCCTCGGCGGCAAAAGTGTCGGCATCATCGCCAACAATCCGCTGTATCGCGGCGGCGCGCTGGATGCCGATGCGTGCCGCAAGATCGTAGACTTTTTGGTGATGTGCGATTCGTTCAACGTGCCCATCGTGCTGCTGGTCGATACGCCGGGCTTTCAAATCGGCACCGAGGCCGAAAAAGCGGGCGCGCCGGGGCGCATCATGAATTTTATGAACGCGATGACGCTGTTAACCGTGCCGCACCTGTCGGTGATTATCCGCAAGAGCTATGGTCGCGCCTATGTGTGCATGGGCGGCGGGCGGCACTCCGATGACGTGTCGGCCTGGCCCAGCGCGGAAATCAGTTTTATGAGCCCGGAGTTCGCCACCAAGATTGTGCATGGCGTGGGTTTCGGCGAACCGGGTTATGAGGAAAAGCTGAAAGAAATTGAACAAGGTATCGACGTGTGGGGTCTCGCGTCCGTTTATGCCACGCAGGCGGTGATCCGTCCGCAAGACACACGCGACTACCTGATACGCATGCTCGATGTTTACAAGCTGCGGTTGACCAAGGGCGTCGGGCAGCATTTGATGCGGACTTGGCCTACGAGTTACTGATTTTTTAACCACAGATGAACACAGATAAACACAGATAACTTCAACCCCGGTTCTGGTTTTCATCTGTGTTTATCTGTGTTCATCTGTGGTTAATAAGGGGTTAAATGTTTACCAAAGTCATAGTAGCCAACCGTGGCGCCGTAGCCAGCCGCGTCCTGCGCGCCCTCAACGAAATGGGCATCAAGTCCGTCGCGCTTTATTCCGACGCCGACGCAGGCGCGCCGTATCTGGCGATGGCGAGCGAAACCTACGCCATCGGCGCGGCACCCGCGCGGGAGAGTTACCTCAATCAGGATTTGATTCTCGACATCATCAAACAATCGCACGCCGATGGCTTGCATCCGGGGTATGGGTTTTTGTCGGAGAACGCGGGCTTCGCGCAGCGCGTGATTGATGCGGGTGCGCGCTTTATCGGGCCGTCGCCAAAATGGATCGACGCCATGGGCCACAAGACGCGCGCGCGTGAACTCGCGGCGCAGCACGGCATGCCGATGTCCAAAGGCTCGCCGGTGTTGCCGATGGACAATGATTTGATACTCAAGGCGGCGCGCGAGATTGGTTACCCGGTCTTGGTCAAGCCTGCGGGCGGTGGCGGCGGCATCGGCATGTTGCCGGCGAAAGATGAAGCGCAGTTGCTCGAAACGGTGGAACGCTCGCGCTCGATGGCGAGCCGTGGTTTCGGTAACGCGGAAGTCTATCTGGAAAAACTGTTCGAGCGTCCGCGTCATGTGGAGTTTCAGGTGCTGGCCGATCAGCACGGCAATGTCGCGCACTTGTTCGAGCGCGATTGTTCAACCCAGCGGCGCAATCAAAAAGTGATTGAAGAAGCGCCGGGGCCAAACCTCGCGCGTGACAAAGTGAACGCCGTCGCGGCGCACATCATCGGCATCCTGCGCACGATCGGTTACGACAACATCGGCACCGTTGAAATGCTGATGGGCGCGGATGGCTCGTTTAATTTTCTCGAAATGAACACGCGCCTGCAGGTGGAGCACGGCGTCACCGAGGAAATTACGGGGGTTGATCTGGTGCGCGCGCAAATACGTTCCGCTGCGGGCGACATGCTGTCAGACATACTGCCGCACCCGATTGAAGTGCAGGGCCACGCGATTCAGGCGCGCGTGTATGCCGAAGACCCGAAGAATTTTTATCCGTCGCCGGGCAGGCTCACGGTGTTCCGTCCGCCGGTGGATGCGCGGGTGCGGGTGGAGACCGGTTACGCCGAAGGCCGCGAGGTGACGCCGCATTACGACCCGATGATCGCCAAAGTGATCGCGCATGCGGCGACACGCGACGCGGCCATCGATAAACTTGTTGATGCGCTGGCGGCGTTCGAGATTCAGGGGTTGAAGCACAATATTCCGGCGGTTATCGCTGTTTTAAAATCAGAACCCTTTCGTGCCGGTGATGTGCATACCGGGTTAATTCCCGAAGTGATGAAAAAGAAATAATTTAAGGAGCCGGTCATGAGCGAAGCATCCGTAGTGCGTTTTGATATCGAAGACGGTGTAGGCGTCATTACCGTTGATTACCCGCCGGTGAACGCCCTCGGGCCGGGCGTGCGCGAGGGCATCATCGCCTCGGTGGACAAGGGCAATGCAGATCCCGGCGTCAAGGCCATGGTGTTGATCGGCGCGGGCCGCAGCTTCATTGCCGGCGCGGACATCCGCATGTTCGGCAAGCCGCGTCCGGTGCTGCCGCGCGTGAGCCATGACGTGCTCGATCAATCCGGCAAACCCATCGTCGCCGCCATCCATGGCTTCGCGCTGGGCGGCGGGCTTGAGCACGCGCTGTCCAGCCACTATCGCGTCGCGGTGGCGAGTGCGAAGGTGGGCTTGCCCGAAGTGCTGATCGGCATCCTGCCGGGCGGCGGCGGCACGCAGCGCCTGCCGCGTTTGATCGGGCCCAAAGCGGCGATGGAAATGATCGTCAGCGGGCGTCATGTGCCCGCTGAAGAGGCCAAGGCGCTGGGCATTATTGACGCCATCGTACCGGACACGGATTTGCGCCGCGAGGCGATTGCGTTTGCAAAAACCATCGCGGACAAACGCCCGCTGCCGCGCGTGCGCGACCGCAAGGCGGATGTCGGCGCCGATGCGGGCATGTTCGATGCGATGCGTAAATCCATCGCCAAAAAGGCGCGCAACCAACAAGCGCCGTATCACTGCATAGCCTGCGTCGAGGCCGCGGTCTCGCAGCCTTTTGATGAAGGCGTCGCGACCGAACAGCGTTTGTTCAAAGAACTCGAAAACGCCGATGAAGCGAAGGCCCTGCGTTACGCTTTTTTCGCCGAGCGCGAAGTGGCAAAAATTCCCGGCGCGCCCAAAGACTTCAAGCCGCAAGGCGTGAAATCCGCCGCGGTGATCGGCGCGGGCACCATGGGCGGCGGCATTGCCATGAGCTTTGCCGATTTCGGCATCCCAGTGAAAATACTCGACGCCTCGCGCGAGGCGCTGGATAAAGGCATGCAGCGCGTGCGCGACAACTATGCGGTGAGCGTCAAGCGCGGCAGTCTGACGCAGGCGGAAATGGACGCACGCATGGCGCGTATTGAACCGGTTGAGCGCTACGAGGACATCGGCGAAGCCGACGTGGTGATCGAAGCGGTGTTCGAGCGCATCGACATCAAAAAAGACGTGTTCACCAAGCTCGACGCGGTGATGAAACCGGGCGCGCTGCTGCTCACCAACTCCTCGGCCATCGACACTGACATCATGGCGAACGTGACCAAGCGCCCGCAGGATGTGGCCGGTGCGCACTTTTTTGCGCCCGCCAATGTGATGAAGTTGTTTGAAGTGGTCAAGGGCAGCAAGACCTCACTCGAAACCATTATCAGCGCCATGAAGGTGGGCCGCGACATCGGCAAAATCAGCGCCGTCGCCGGCACCTGCGATGGCTATGCGGCGAATCGCAGCCGCGCGCCGTTCCAGACCGAGATGATGTTGATGCTGGAAGAAGGCGCGCTGCCGGAGCAGATCGACAAGGTGATGGTGGATTTCGGCTATCCGGTCGGACCGTTTGCGGTGGGCGATATGTCCGGTCTGGATATCGGTTACGACACGCGCAAGCGCCGCGCGGCGGCCAACCCGAACTTCCGCAAGCTGCACGTGCCCGACCGCCTGGTGGAGATGGGCCGCAAGGGCCAGAAAACCGGCGCCGGCTGGTACCGCTATGAAAAAGGTGACCGCACGCCGCACCCGGACGAGGTGGTGAAAAGCGTGATCGCGGATGTGGCGCGCGAGTTTTCCATTCCGCAACGCACCTTCACCGATGAAGAAATCCTGCGGCGGCTGTTGTACGCCTCGGTAAACGAGGCGTGCAAAATTCTGGAGGAAGGCCGCGCCTACCGTGCCAGTGACATCGATGTGATGTGGCTGCACGGCTTTGGTTACCCGCGTTATCGCGGCGGCCTGATGTTCTGGGCCGATGGCATCGGCACCAAAGAGGTGTATCGGCAAATCGAAGAATGGCATCAGCGTTATGGTGCGCGCTGGAAACCGTCTGCGTTGTTAAAGGAGCTGGCGGAAAGCGGCACGCCGTTGCGAGAAGCGAAGCCCAAGGTGGCGCTGTAATGCACGATTTGATAGCCCAGGCGCGCACGCAGCAGCGCACCGCGCTCGATGAACATGCCGGAAAAGCGTTGCTCGCTGAATACGGCATCGCCGTGCCGCAATCGCTAACGGTAAAAACCGCCGGTGAAGTGGACGCGGCGTTCGTAAAATTGCGCGCACCGCTGGTAGTGAAAATCATGTCGCCGGATATCCTGCACAAGAGCGACGTTGGCGGCGTGAAAGTCGGCCTGAACACAGCCGCCGAAGTCAAACACGCCATCAACGCGATGGCCGCTTCGCCGCAAATCAACGGCGCGCGCATCGATGGTTATCTGATCGAAGAGATGGCGCCTGCGGGACAAGAGATGGTTATCGGCGGCCTGCGTGATCCGCAGTTCGGGCCGCTGGTGATGGTGGGCCTGGGCGGTATTTTTGTTGAGGTGCTGGCGGACGTGTCGTTTCGCATTTGCCCGATCACGCGGCTGGATGCGCAGGAGATGCTCGATGACCTGAAAGGCGCAGCGATCCTCGCGGGAGCGCGCGGGCGCAAAGCCGTGTCACGCGAGGCGATCATCGATGTGCTGCTGAAAGTCGGCGGCGAAAACGGTTTGCTGATGCAGCACGCGGATGACATTGCAGAGGCCGATATCAATCCGCTGATGGTGTCGGAAACGGCTGCGGTAGCGGTGGATGCGCGTTTTATTCTCAGGTAGCAATATTATAAAATAATGAATAAAAACAATATCTTACGGGAATTCACGCCTTTGTTCGAGCCCAAGACCATTGCGGTCATTGGGGCATCTGCCAAAGGCGGCGCGCTGCCCAATCATTTCATCCGCCGCATCCGCGAGTTTGGTTACGCGGGCGAGATTTATCCGATCCACCCCACGGCAACCGAGATCGACGGACTCACCGCCTACAAAACGCTGGCCGATACGCCCAAGCCTATCGACTACGCTTACATTGCCGTCGCCGGCGCGCAGATACCCGCGATGCTCGAAACCGCGAATGGGCATCTGCGATTCGCGCAAGTGATTTCCAGCGGCTTTGGCGAAGTGGATGAAGGCCGCGATTTGCAGGCGCAACTGGTTGCCGCCGCGCGCGCCGGCGGCATGCGTTTGATCGGGCCGAATTGCCTGGGCATTTTTTCACCGCGCGGCGGCGTGACGTTTGCCGAAGTGGGCCCGCAGCCGACGGGTAGCGTCGGGGTGGTGTCGCAAAGCGGCGGGCTGGGCACCGACATTATTCGCCGCGGGCTGGCGCGCGGTGTGAAATTCTCCGGGTTGATTACGGTGGGCAATTGCGCGGATGTGACGCCGACCGAGTTAATCGACTACTACTTTGCCGATGCACAAACCAAGGTCGTCGGCCTGTACATCGAAACCGCCAAAGACGGCCGCCGTTTGTTCGAGTTGTTGCGCGAGGCCAAGGCGACCAAACCGGTGGTGATACTCAAAGGCGGGCGCACGCAACAGGGTCTTGCCGCCGCCGCGTCGCACACCGGCTCGCTCGCCGGGGATGATCGCGTGTGGGTGGCGCTCGCCCGGCAAACCGGCTGCGTGCTGGTGGATACGCTGGACCAGTTCATCGACACGCTGCTGATCTTTCAATCGCTCACACCCAAAACAGCGCAGCCGACGCAGCATGTCACGCTGTTCGGCAACGGCGGCGGCACCAGCGTGCTGGCGACGGATTACTACGCGCGGCTGGGCCTTGATGTGACACCGTTTGACGCCGCCGCGATCGACGCGCTGGCGGCGCTTAAGTTGCCGCCCGGCACCTGCATCACCAACCCGGTGGATTGCCCGGTGGGCACGCTGCAACAAGACGACGGTCGCGTGGCGGAAAAAATCCTCGACATTATTTACGCCCACGGCAAACCCGACGCGCTGGTGATGCATCTGAACCTGTCGGCCTTCGTCGGGCGCACCAAGCCCGAAGTGCTCGACAACCTGATGGCCGCCGCGCTGCGCGTGCAGCAAAAATATCCGGGGCAGGCGCATTTTTTATTGGTGCTGCGCTCCGACGGCGATCCCGCACTCGAAGTGCGCAAACGCGCGTTTCGTGAAAAAGCCGGCGCCCTCGGCGTGCCGGTGTACGATGAAATGTCGAACGCCGGTCATGCGCTGGCAGCGTTAAAAGCGCATGAGCGATTTGTATTTACCCGCGGCTGATTCGCTAATCGCTAATCGAGACTACTTCAGGATTTCCCATGAGCCTCCCCCTCACGCCCGCCTACACCCACACCTTCCGCGCCACCAGCTTCCCGCTGCGCCTTTACAGCGGACAGGACGCACTCGAAAGCCTGCCGGCGGAATTAAAACGCAGCGGCGCCAAACGCGCTTTTATCGTTTGCGGGCGCACGGTGTCGCGCAAAACCGATTTGATCGCGCACCTGCGGCGCATCCTCGGCGACCACTGCGCCGGCGTATTTGATGAAATGGACAAAGACACCTCGATTGCCGCCGTGACGCGCGCGGCCGAGGCGGCGAGCGCCGCGCACGCCGATATGCTGATCAGCGTCGGCGCGGGCAGCGTGACGCAGGGCACGCGCGTGGTGGCGATTTTGATGGCGGAGAAGCGCCCGGTGGACGAGTTGATTACGCAGTATCCGGAAAACGCGCCCGCCATCAGTCCCAAGCTGCTCGAACCCAAGGTGCCGATCATCAATGTGCTCACCGCCGCGACTTCGGCGCAAAATCGCGCCGGCTCGGCGGTGAAAGACCCGGCTCGCGGCAACCGTATGGAATTTTTCGATCCGAAGACGCGGCCCGTCGCCGTGTTCTGGGATGCCGAAGCGCTGATGACGGCGCCGATGTCGCTGGTGCGCACCACCACGATTTCCGCGCTGTGGCGCACCACCATGAATCTGGGCGCGACGCGCCTCGGTCCGTTGTCCGAAGGCGACCGGTTGCAGGCGTTTCGCCTTGCGCGCCATGCGCTGGCGCATCTGGGTGACAGCAGCGACGTTGCGCCGCGCATCGCGGCGTGCGCCGCCACGTTTTTGCAGAACCGCGACGCCGACGACGGCGGCATGCTCGCCGGAAAACACTGGGTGGAGCGCGTGGTGTATGCCTTCGCCACCGCGCTGTTTCAGATGCACGCGCAGGTGGGCCAGGGCGAAGCCAGCGCCGCACTGACGCCGATGGTGATGCGCAAACTCGGACGCCGTGATCCCGAGGCAATGGCGTTGATCGCGCAGGCCCTGGGCGTGTGGCGCGAAGGCGACGCTATCGATAGCGCGCCCGAAAAAGCGGCCGCTGAAATCGAACGCTTGTTCAAAAGCATCGGGGCGCCCACGCGCGTATCGGAACTGAACATTCCGCGCGAAAGTTTGCCGTTGATATTGGAAAACTCGCTGAAAAATTTCAATGCCGATCCCAAACGCGAGTTCGTGCGCGAGCGTGATTTATTGCTCACTGTGCTCGAATCGTGCTGGTAGGCGCGCGGTAATCCGGTCACGCGCGCGCTGTGCGGCAGTTCACGTACACTACTGTAAGTATATGTTTTTAAACAGTTATTTAATATGGCATGCGTAACAACCGCTTACACTTCGCGCTGCCCGCCGTGGTAACCAATGGGTAGCATGCGGCGTTAGAAAGACATGGGAATACCCCCATGTCTTAACAGCGGAGAGAAAATCAACATGCCATTCAAGACCACGATTATTGCCCTTGCCATCGCCGCGCTGCCGGCGTTTGCCCTCGCGCAAGCGACGCCTGCCCCCGTCGACAAAGCGGGCGCGCGCATCGACCAGCGCCAGGCCAATCAGCAAAACCGCATTGATGCCGGCGTAAAGTCGGGCGAGCTTAACCAGGCAGAAGCGGCGCGTTTGCAAAAAGGTCAGGATCGCATTCAGAAAAAAGAAGACAAGGCGCGCGCCGACGGCAAGATCGACAAAAAAGAAACGCGTCAGATCGAGCATATGCAGGATCGGCAGAGCAAGGTCATTGCGCGCGAGAAGCACGACAAGCAAAAAGCGATCAAATAGTTATTTGATCGCACGTATGGCAACGGCGGCCATCTCTGCGGAAGTGGCCGCTTCGTTTAGAATCCGTCTTTCTGCTCACCACCCGAAGGAAGCTCATGGATACGCTTAAAGTCGGCATGAAGCACACGGAACATTGGGAAATCACCGAAGATCGCACCACGCAGCGCGGGGATTACAAAGTGTTTGCCACGTGGTCGATGACGCGCCTGGTGGAATCGGCGGCGAGCGGCCTGGTGGGCAAGCACTTGAAGCCGGGTCAGGGACAGGTGGGCGTATCCATCACCGTGCGCCACATGGGCCCCACGCCCATCGGCAAAACCGTGCGCGCCGAAGCCGAACTGATCGCCATTGACAGACGCCGCCTGTCGTTCAAAGTCAAAGTGTTTGACGACACCGAACAGGTGGGCGAGTCGGAACATGATCGCTTTGTGGTTGATCTGGATAGATACTTTGCAACGCTGAAGCAAAAACTCGCGAACAAATAGCGGGGATTCACCGCGGGTTTGCTATGATGAAAGACTTGACCCCTGCACTTGTTTCTATCCTATCCTATCCTCTGGTTTGAATTTCCTATCCTCCTTAGACGTAATTAAGCAGCTTTCAAGTGATACGCCCGCAGCACTCAAAGAGGGTTGGGTGTGGCGCGTGAACTGTCAGGCGGCTTTTTTACGGCGTCTGGCTACCGCGAAACCGGCCAGGCCTATACCCAGCAGGGCCAGCGAAGCGGGTTCGGGAACGGGAATGAAGCGTCCCCCGCCTACCCTAACCACCCCAGCCAGCGTGGTGGCATTACCTGCGACATCCGTATCGACGATATTCAATCCGCCGACCAAGCCGAATGAATTGTGAGTCGGATCATTTACGTCGGCATTAGTCAATCCAAGTCCGGCACCGAAGGGGGTCACGGTAAATGGGGCATTGGCACCGATAGAAGTCACAGTGACGGGCAAATAACCAAATAGACTCGGTGGGGTGGGACCTGCCAGAAGATTATCACCGCACGGAAAACATTCCGCCGAGGCAAACAGGCCGCCCCCTGCATTGATGAAAGAAGCAATATCGGCCCTGCGGGCAATCAACCCATCCAACTCCGCACGACTGAGTAGCCCCCCAAAGGAGGAAGCGATAGCAATGGCTTCATAGTTGGAAAATATGACACTGCCCAAGCCGGCTGCGTTCACTGCGTCAAAATGCACACCAGACACTAGCCCAATGGTTGTTAGCCCGTTTACACCGCGTAAATGTCCGCCGGGTACTGTAGCCGGAGTTGACTCCACCCAAAGAAATTTCGTCGTGCTGTCAAAAGCCCGACCGCCCGTCGCGAACTGCAAACCGATAGATAACAGGTCACCACCTGCACCCGCACCGGGCTGAGAATGAAAATCCGGGTCATGGCCGGTGAGGAATAGAGGGCCGGCATTGGCCAGCGGCGCGGCTGCAAGCAAAACCGCGAATAGCGCGGCGCAGACGTTTTTTACATTAGACCGTGATGAGCGGGGGGGGGGGGAC
>JAYVQD010000301.1:0-6640 GCA_043777275.1 Nitrosomonadales bacterium | reverse complement strand
CGTTGCCCGCGCGTTCGAGGCGTTCTTTGGCGTCGGCGCTGTTGAGTGCGCGCGCGGCTTCGCTGTGCAGCTTGCGTACCAGCTCTGCCGGCATGCCGGCCGGGCCGTAAAAGCCGTACCAGCCGATGACGCTGTAGCCGGGCACGCCCGATTCCGCAATGGTGGGCACCGTTGGTAAAGGGAGAAATCGTTTCGTGCCGGTCACGGCAATGGCGCGCACTTTGCCGCCGCGCGCGGGCTCCATCAGGCCGATGGTGCTGCCGAACGAAAAATCCACTTCGCCGCTCATCACCGCGATGGACGCGGGTGCCGCACCCCTGAACGGCACATGCGTCCAGCGTGCGCCGGACATCACCTGAAACAATTCGCCTGCCAGATGCGGCCCGCCGCCGGTGCCGGACGAGCCGTAGGTTAATTTTCCCGGCTGCGCGCGGGCGATCTCGACGATCTGGCGTGCGCTGCGTATCGGCACCGAAGGATGGCTCACCAGCAGAAACTGCACGCTCGCCAGTTGCGAAATGAGGGTGAAATCCTTGATCGGATCGTACGGCAGTTTCGCGCGTATCGCCGGGTTGATGGCAAATTCCAGCGCGGACGTCATCAAGGTGTAACCGTCGGGCGCCGCGCGCGCCACCAGCTCGCCGGCCACCACGCCGGTGCCGCCGGGGCGATTCTCAACCAGGAACGATGCGCCCAATTGTTCGGTGAGTTTTTGCGCCAGCGTGCGCGCAACGATATCCGCGCCGCCGCCCGGCGCGTACGGCACCAGCATGCGCACCGGGCGCGATGGCCAAGGCTGCGCCTGTGGCGCAGTCGTGAGCATCCATGCTGCCATCACCGCGGCAGCGATCAGGATTTGCTTTTTCATAACCGCTCCTTGCAACCGAAGTTTGCAGGCTACACATTATTTTGCCTGCTGCGCGATGCTGCTTCCAACGCGAGCATTCTCGCATAAAATATGTTTAAAAACAAATACTTACGTATCCTCTCACCAAGGTGACGTTGTGCCACGACGCACGGTGTAGCATGCGTTCCCTGTAGTATTGGTTTTTTCTACCGCTGTTTATCCACCGGGGAATCCATGAAATCCACACCCGCAATCGCACTGGCAGCCGTCATCGCGTACGGCGCGATAGTCGCCACATCCGCGTTCGCGCAAAATTATCCCGACCGCCCGGTGCGCGTGCTGGTAGGGCTCGCGCCCGGCGGTGGCACCGATTCGGTAGCGCGCATCCTCACGCAGAAACTCGCTGATGCGCTGGGCCAATCGTTTGTGGTGGATAACCGGCCCGGCGCCAGCGGCAGCGTCGCGGGTGAAATGGCCGCGCGCGCCGCGCCCGATGGCCACACGCTTATCATCGTGACGCCGACGCACGTTATCAACCCCAGCCTGTATCGTACCGTGTTGTACGACGCGATCAAAGACTTCGCCGGTATCGGACAAATCGTGCATGCGCAATATTATCTGTCGGTAGCCAACACCGTGGGGGCGGCTTCGGTGAAAGAGTTGATTGCCCTGGCGAAGTCACGCACGCCGCGTTTGTCGTACGCCTCATCGGGCATTGGCAGCGCCAACCATTTGTCGGGCGAGTTATTCAAAACCATGGCCGGCATCGAGATGACGCACATTCCGTACAAAGGCGGCGCGCCCGCGTTAAGCGCGCTGATCTCCGGCGAAGTGCAGGTGTCGTTCACCAGCGGTGTGATCCTTCCGCATGCCAAGGCCGGGCGGTTAAAAACCATCGCGGTCACCGGCGCAAAGCGCACGCCGCTGGCGCCGGACATCCCCACCATCAACGAAGCCGGCGTGCCGGGCTACGAAGTCGTGGGCTGGTACGGCATGGCCGCGCCCGCCAAAACGTCCAGGGCCATCATCGATCGCCTGAACAGCACGATGAGTCGCGCGTTGCCCGAACTGCGCGAGCGCTACGGCGCGCTCGGCATGGATCTCGCGGGCGGCTCGCCCGGTGACTTTGATGCGTTGCTGCGCAGCGAACGCGACAAATGGGCGAAGGTGGTGAAGGTGTCGGGAGCGAAGGTAGAGTAACGAAAATTTTCTTGCGCCACGGACGGAACCATACAAACACCGTCGTTCCCGCGCAGACGGGAACCCATGCATGGTCTCAAGCGGCACTGTGTTATGGGTTCCCGCCTGCGCGGGAACGACGAGTGGAAGTTTTTTCGCATAAGGATGAAGCCATGAAACAGAGTCGAGGTTTACTGTGCGCGCTAGCCGCTGCGCTGCTGTGCGCGCAAGCACCGCTCGCCTTCGCCCAATCCTGGCCCGCGCGCACGGTGCGCATCATTTCGCCGTTCGCGCCCGGCGGCGGTAACGACATGGTGGCGCGCTTGCTCGCGGCCAAATTCGCCGAGCAGATCGGCGGCACATATGTCGTCGAAAACCGCGGGGGCAGCGGCGGCCTGATCGGCGCCGATATCGTCGCCAAAGCCGCGCCCGATGGACATACGCTGCTCATCACCTCGCCGGAGTTCGCCATCAATCCGAGCATGCGCTCGAAGATGCCTTACGACACCTTCAAGGATTTCGCCTTCATCTCGCAGTTGTCCAGCGGGCAGTTCATGATCGCCTGCCATCCCAGCGTGCCGGTGAAAAACGTGAAAGAGTTGCTCGCGCTGGCCAGAACGCGCCCCGGCCAGTTGAGCTACGGCACCTCCGGCGCGGGCGGCATCAACCACCTCGCGGGCGAGTTGCTGCAATCGATGTCAGGCATCAAATGGCTGCACATCCCGTTCAAAGGCGCGGGCCCGGCGATGATCGCCGCGATGGGCGGCGAAGTGGAATTCGCCTTCGGCAGCACCATCGGCATGGTGGGTCATATTAAAAACGGCAAACTGCGCGGCGTCGCCGTCACCGGGACGCAGCGCTACGCCGAGTTGCCGCAGGTGATGACCGTCGCCGAAGCGGGCGTGCCCGGCTACAACGTCACCGGCTGGTACGGTTTATACGCGCCCGCCAACACGTCTGCGGAGATCGTGCGCCGCCTGCACGAGGAATCACGCCGCGCGTTGAGCAGCCCCGAGATCAAGGACAAACTGGTCAAGGCCGGCAATGAACCGGTAGGCACGCCGCCGGCGGAGTTCGCCGCCTTCGTGCGCGCCGAATACGACAAGTGGGCGAAGGTGATCAAGCAGGCGAATCTGCGCATTGATTGAGCGGGATGCCTCACTCAAGGTCGCCCATCAAGGCTGCCAAACCGGTCTTGCGGGTAAAGCTTTGTCGAGGCGCGACTGCTTGAAAAAGATAAAGGCATCGAAGTGATCGCGGGGGGTGAATTCCACGCCGCTCTCGTAAGGCCCGGGGAAGTTTTGATTCTGCATCCACCACTTTGGGTGTTGTGACAAAAAAGCCGCATTCGACGGGAAGAATGCGAAACCATATCCCGCATCGTGCAGTTTTTTATCGAGTGAGTTGCTCGCGACAGGCAGCGACCACTCGCCTTGAGCGCCCGTCGCCTCATAGGCGGTCAAGGCGATGTTGAATACCTTTTTCTGCGTCAGGGCGGTAAAAAAGTAAACGCCGGATTTCAGATCGCCATAGCCCCACCAGTCGGCCGGCGATCGATTGTGCGAGGTGTGGCTGGTGTGAGCGGACCAGATCGCTCGCGTGGCGTTATGTTTTTCCATCAGCAGCATGACATTTCTGCCTTGCGCGCGATCACGTTCGTTCCAGCTCACAATATCGTCCGACCGTTCGTGGTGGTAGAACCCCAGCCACCCGAGCAGCGTTGACGCGGAAATCGCCAGTTCAAACGCCTCGTCAGAACCCGTGTCTTTTTGCTTTTGTTTGTCGATGCCGGATTGTCTTGCGGCATTGAGCAGCGTGGTCAAAACGGCACGGCATTTTTCGTAATCGGCTTCGGGGAGGAATTTCCCGTCGCGCTGGAGTTGTCCAAAAACAATCTCGATCTCGGGCCACGACGACGCTTGCGCCGCAGGGCAAACCGTTTGCAGGCCTTTGAGCAGTGCGGGATCCACGCCTGCACGCGCGCCCGAGGTCTGGAGCTTTGCGTAGTGTTCCCACGGGCGATCCCAGACATCGATGCCGCGGAACACTATCGGATCAGCGGGGTGAGCGCGATTGAAATCACACACCCAATCCCACAATGCCACATCCGCCGCGGTCGGAAAATACAGCACATCAATCGGTGCCGGCGCCGGTGTTTTGGCGGTCGTACACGACGCAACCCATCGGCTCAATTCAAGGCTGCGCAGCGTTGGATTTTCCCAGACGATTAACCGTAGACCGTGGCGTTCAATCAGGTAACGAATGAGCCGTGTCTGCATTCTTAAAAACCCCGACGACCCATGCACGCTTTCGCCGATGGCGATGACGTCAGCCGAGGCCACGCGCGCCTGCAGCAATGCCGACAGTTCTGCATCGGTGAGTTTTTCAGGGCTTGCGCTGAATTCCGTGACGCCCGGCAGCGCGCCGAATACCGGCGTACTCAGAAAAAAAAACAGGCTGAGAACGAATGATTTCATAGTCGATGTCATGGTCTATGTACTTTCCGCCGTTACGTTGCCCTCACTTTTCCCTCACTTTTCCCTCACTTTTCCAATCGGGATGAAGCCGCGGTGGATCAGCAACGCCAACACCGATGCCGTCAGCGCAATCGCGCAAACGGCGAGCCAGCCGTAGAGCGCAAACGCGGTGCTGGTCAACAACGCGCCCACCGCGTTGCCGCACCACACGTGCATGCCGAAGATGGTGTTGGCGCGCGCGCGTGAATCGGGCACCGCACTGTTGACCAGCGTTTGATTCGCCACCATCGCGGTGCGCAGGCCGCAATCGAGACAAATTGCACCGATCACCACAAACACAATCGACCACGCGGCGAAGCCAAACGCGAGCCACGCGGCGATCATCACGCAAATGCCGGTGGTGACCACCGGCGCCGCACCTGATCGATCCATCCAGCGCCCCGCAGGCCGCGCCACCAGTATGCCCGCAGCACCCGGAATGCCGATGAGGCCCGCTTCGGTGGGCCCCACGTGATGCAGCGTTGCCATCATCGGCGCCATCACCGCCCAGAAGCCGCCATAACAAATGCCCAGCAAAAACTGTATCGACGCCGCGCGCTGCACGTCGCCGTGCTGGCGCATAATCACGAAAATCGACCACAACAACTCGCGATACGGCAACTGCGAGGTGGCGCGCGTGCCCGGCAGCCACGCCAGCAACGCCAGCAGCAGCATCGCCACCATGCCGGTCGAAACCACGTAGCTCCAGCGCCAGCCGAAATGCGTGGCGATCACACCGCCCGCGACGCGCGCAAACAAAATGCCGATGAACATGGCCATCAGTTGCGTGCCCACCGCGCGCCCGCGATGCTTTTCGGGTGCAATCTCGGCCACGATGGAAATAAACACCAGCCCCACCGATGAACAAATTCCGGTAACCAGACTCGCCGCCGCCAGCACGGTGATCGACGGTGCAACCACCATCACCGCCTGCGCCATGGCAAGCATCGCGATCATGCCGATGATGAGCCAGCGCTTGTTGATGCGGTCCCCCAGCGGCACGAAGAGCGCGACGCCCACCATCATGCCGCCGAACGACAGCGTGGGTATCCAGCCCACTTCGGCGGGGCTCGCCTGAAACTCAGCAGCGATGCGCGCCAGCATCGGCGTCTGATAATGAATGCCGCCGGCGATGACAAACGCCGCACAAATCAGCAGCGTGATGAGTGCGCGGTGGTCAATGGAAGCGGTGGTGGCGTTGGGCAACGGGGTCTTTCAGTGTTCGCATGAGAACATAAAAAATTCAATAAAAACAAATACTTATGATAACTTGGCGATTATGCCTCAAAGCCTCGCTCGCGTGTCGCGCGGCATCCGTGCCACGCGCACTTGTTGAACTGATGGTTCCGTCGATGCATCCCGCGTGCGGGTGGCCAGCCGTCTGTCATCGCATCGGGTTAACGCAGCACCACACTTACCGCACTGTTGATGCGTTCGATCACCACACCCAGCATTTTCTGCGCGGGCCGCCACAACATACCAGCTTTCCAAAAGTGATACATTGGCCGAATCTCGTCATCAAGCCGCCAGTCACCATGGTGATCACGAAAACATTTCATCCGGGCTACGCCGTGTTGCGGATTTTTCGGTATGCCGTATATGCCGTATATGCCGTATGCGCTGTGTGTACCGCGGCGGCCCACGCGCAGCAACCCGCCTACCCGTCACGACCGATACGCACCATCTCCGGTTTTCCGCCCGGCAGCAGCGTGGACGTGGTGGGGCGGTTTATCACCACCCGGCTCGCCGAGCGTCTGGGGCAGCAAATCATTATCGACAATCGCCCCGGCGCCAGCGGCACCATCGGCGCCGATATCGCGGCGCGCTCGACACCCGATGGCTATACGCTGTTCATCATGACCACCTCGCAAATCATGAGCGTGCCGGTGTTCAAAAAACTGCCCTACGATCCGGTGAAATCTTTTACAGCGATCAGCCCCATCGGCACCGGGCCTTTGATGCTGGTGTCGCTTCCTTCATTCGCGCCGAAATCCGTAAAGGAATTGATTGAGCTTGCGAAATCCAAACCTGAAGCGTTGTCCTATTCATCGGCTGGCAACGGCAGTATCAACCACTATGTCGGCGCGATGTTCGCCAA
>JAYVQD010000300.1:0-25045 GCA_043777275.1 Nitrosomonadales bacterium | reverse complement strand
CGGAAAGCTGTAGGTAAAGAAGGGCTTTATTAACCACGGATGAACACAGATAAACACGGATGAAACCCAGTTACATATCACTCGTCATTCCCGCGCAGGCGGGAATCCATGTGGCGTCTCATGTTGCACAGTGTTATGGATTCCCGCCTGCGCGGGAATGACGGATTGGGTTTTATCCGTGTGCATCTGTGTTCATCTGTGGTTAAAAACGTTCTTGAATTTTCACTCCGCCCGCAACCCCGCCTGCTTCACAATAGGCGCCCACTTCGCTATTTCGGCACGTATCGCCGCTGCGAACTGATCCGGCGTATCGGCGATCACCTCGTACGCTTCGCCGCGCAGGCGTTGCTGCACGTCGGGTAGTTTCAACACTCGCACCAGTTCGCCGTTGAGCCGCTCAACGATGGCGCGCGGTGTCGCGGCGGGCGCGAGCACGCCGTACCACGCGCCGGCTTCAAATCCCGGCAAGCCGGATTCGGCCACCGTCGGCACTTCGGGCATCACGGGTGAGCGCTGCAAGCTGCCCACGCCCAGCGCGCGCAAGCGGCCCGCTTTGATCTGCGGTGCGGATTGCGCGACGTTGCCGAACGACAGTGACACTTCGCCGCTGATGGCGGCTGTTACCGCCGGTGCATTGCCTTTGTAGGGCACGACGATGACGTTGATGCCTGCGGATTTTTTGAACAGTTCCGCAGCCAGTTGCGACGGGCTGCCGCCGCACGACCAGGTGATTTCGCCGGGTCGTGATCGTGCCAGTGCAATCAACGCTTTCATGCCGCGCGCCGGCAGCGACGGATGCGCAATCAACACATACGGCGCAAGACCAAACCGCGTCACCGGCGCGAAATCTTTTATCGTGTCGAACGGCAGCTTGGGATACAGACTGGCATTGATGCCGTGCGTGCCGTTGGTGCCCATGCCCAGCGTGTAACCGTCGGGCGCGGCGCGCGCGGTGAGTTCCGCGCCCACCACACCGTTAGCGCCGGTGCGATGATCCACGATCAACGGCTGCCCCCAGGATTCGGTGATTTTCTGGCCGATGGTGCGCACCAGAAAATCGGTGGGGCCGCCGGGGCCGAAGGGCACAATCACGCGGATCGGTTTTACCGGATAGACTGGGTTGCCGGGCTGCGCCTGTGCCGGCGCCACCGCCACCGCCACCGCCACCGCACTCACGTTAACCATCAGCACAGCTATGGACCCTACGGCACCCCAGCACTTGCCTCGCATATCCGCTCCGCTGAATGAAATCACGGCATTCATTCTATGCGAAACTTCGCCCGCGTCGCAGCGCGATGTTTGTGTTACGCGGATGTCGCGTCCGGCGTGCTGATGCCTGTTTTGCCCGATCGCCTGGTGTCGTACATTGCTTTGTCGGCGCGTTTGACAAGTTCATCCGCATCATCAAACACCTCGGGACCGGTTTGCGCGATGCCGATGCTCAACGAAACGCCGCCCAGATGCTGTGAGCGTTCTGCCAGCAACCGGCGCAGGCGCTCGCAATAGACGCGGCGCGCCTCATCTTCGGTGGAATGGGTCAGCAACACACAGAATTCATCGCCTCCCAGCCGGAAGCATAGATCGATTTCGCGTGACACCGCGCGCATGCTGTCGCCTATGGCAATCAGCACCTCGTCGCCCTTTTGGTGGCCGTAACGGTCGTTAATTTCCTTGAAACGATCGACATCAATATAGATCAGCGCCAGCGGTTTTCCAGTGCGTTCGGCGATGCGTATCTCACGCTGCAGGGTTTCGGCCAGAACCCGCCGATTGAACAACCCGGTCAGCGGATCAATACGTGAGAGTTTTTCCAGCGCCGCGGTGCGTTCCGCCACCCGCTGTTCGAGCTCGCGCGCGTAACGCATGACGCGGTCTTTGCCCAACTCAATCTCGGTCACCATGGTGCGCATGTAGGTCTCGAACACCAGCGTCACATCAAAAACAATCAGTTTGTCCAGCGCCTGCTGCGCTTTTTTGCACGCCGCAACGTCCAGACAACCCTCGTCGATCAGCTTGAACAGAATGTCCTTGAGCATGCTGATTACCGCCAGATACAGCTTGGGATCGACGCCGATGCGCTTGAGCGCCAACCCGACACGCAGGCGGCTTTGCACATAGTCGATGTCATAGACACCGTGAAACAATTCCAGCACGTATTTTCTCTGCGCGATGTGCAGACCGCGCAACGTATCGGCGTCGCCGATCACGGTGGCGAATTCGTCGATCTGCGACTGCCTGTCGTGAAGAGCGTCGACCACCGCATGAATGGAACCACGGACGACCGCGCCAAATCGCAGCAAAACGTCCGCGTCAGCAGATGAAAAGCCGAGCAACGCCTTGCGATGCTCGACCTCCAGCGCCGTGATCCGCATTTGCTCCAGCAATGTCAGTTCGGTTTGATTCATAGCACCGGCATCGTCACTCAGGACTTGCACTGACGCACAGGAAAAATGTCACGGCTTTCCCGCTGCAACCTTCACTGATAGCGGCAACAGCGACGGGATTCGGTGCGGGAATATCACTTAACTTATTGTTTATTATCAATAATTATAAGGCAGCAGGCGCTGCACGGCATGGCGCCGGGCGCTACGCACCGCTGGCGACCCAGCCGACGAAACAAGCGCGCTGCCCGACCAACGGTAACGCTTACGCTACGCTAATGCGTGCCGTTTGTGTCGCGGTAAACCCATTGTCGCCGCTCCAGCGAAATTCAAGCGTGCCGCTTTCGGTGGCCACGGTGGAAAACTGGATATACGGATTGGCGGAAATCGACGGATGCAACTCCGCGCGAAACACTTCCACGCCGTTATACAGACACACAAAGGTGGTGATGATGTCGCGCGGAATCGGCGTGCCCAGATGCGTGCGGCGAAAGCCGGTCTCCATGGTATGCGCGGCCAGTGTCTTGATGTCGATGATCTCACCGCGTTTGGCGCTGGCGGGCACATCAATGCGAACATGCGCGGCAGTCGTCATGCCGGCAGCTCCTCAAGACACGCCGCCAGCGTCACGATGAGATGCGCGCTGTCCGACCAGAACGAGCCGTCGCTCAACTCGGCAATCGCCACCACGTTTTGCGTGTCAGCCATACGCACGCGGGTTGTCACGCGCGCGCGGCCGGCGCGCGGCCCCAGGCGAAACGTCGCCATCTCCGGCAACGGATTACGCTCGGTGAATACGTGAATGGCGCGCACGTGATCGGCCTCGGTCATCGCGCTTTGAACACTGACGGTGAGCGGCACCAAGTGCCCGTTCTCCACCAGCGGCGGCACGTCGAGTTTGACGCGGCCTTTGCTAATGAGTTTTGCGCCCACCAGTTTGCGGATGGCATCGGGCATGTTGTTCAGCGGCGTGCGCACCATCTGCGCGCGCAGCGCTGGCGCAAGCGCAGCGGCGGCCAGTCCGCCCGCCGCCGCCAGAAACCTGCGCCGCCATTGCTTCTTCATAAATTTATCAATTAAAACAAATTCTTACCGTAACCTCACGAATATATCGTGGCGTCGCGGCAAGTCCTGCGGGCCTCCGCTACACCATCGTATAACCGAGATTCTTCAACGGCACCGTGCGCAAACGCTTACCGGTCGCCGCGAAAATCGCGTTGAGTACGGCGGGCGCCGCCACGCAGATCGTCGGTTCGCCGACGCCGCCCCAGAAACCACCGGAGGGCATCACGATCGATTCGACTTTCGGCATCTGCGCGAGTTTCATGCTGGGGTAGGTGTTGAAATTCTCCTCGACGATGCGACCGTTTTTCACCGTGCATTCCTGCTCGAACAAGGCCGACAAGCCGTAGACGAACGAGCCGGCGATCTGCCGTTCGATTTGCGCCGGGTTGACCGCGTAGCCCGGATCGGTGGCGCAGATGATGCGATGCACTTTCACTTTGTTGTCACTGCTCACCGACACTTCGGCGCAAGCGGCGACAAAGCTGTTGAACGCCTTCATCTGTGCCAGACCGCGGAACACACCCTTGGCCGCAGGCTTGCCCCAGCCGGCTTTTTCAGCCACCGCATTCAGCACTGCGAGGTGCTTCGGATTGTCCTTCATCAGCTTGCGGCGAAACTCCAGCGGATCCTGGCCCACCGCATGCGCGAGCTCATCCATAAAACACTCGGCGTAGATCGCGTTTTGATTGATGTTTACGCCGCGCCAGAATCCCGGCGGCACATGCGGATTGCGCATGGCGTGATCAATCAGCAGATTGGGAATGCCCTTGTAACCAAACTCGAACTCGCCGCCGCGCGCCAAGCCCTGAAACGTGGCCGGGTCCATGCCCTTGACCATCGCCTCCGGGCGCACCGCAGCCAGAATCGATTGCCCCGATATGCGCATGTGCAGGCCGACGAGATTATTGTTGGCGTCGAATCCGCCGACCATCTTGGCCTGCGTGACCGGATGGAAGCGGCCCTGGCGCATGTCTTCTTCGCGCGACCACAACAGCTTGACCGGCACGCCGGGCATCTGCTTGGCAATCAACACGGCTTGCGTCACGTAATCGTGAAACGCGCCGCGCCGTCCGAAGCCGCCGCCCAGGTGAATTTTATAGACCTCGCACTTGTCGGCAGGCAGACCCGATGCCGCCAGCGTCGCCGCGAAAGCCGCTTCGCCGTTTTGCGTGGGCACCCACACCTCGCATTTGTCTGCGGTGTATTTCGCGGTGGCGTTCATCGGCTCCATGCACGCATGGTTCTGGAATGGATAAGCGTAGACCGCCTCGACTTTTTTTACCGCGCCGGCGAGTGCCGCCTTGGCATCACCCGCATCGTTGCCGACGAACGCCTGATCGGCATCCAAGCCGGCTTTGAGGATTTCAGCGATAGACGCACTCGACACTTTGGCATTGGGGCCTTCATCCCACACGATGGGCAGCGCATCGAGTGCGGTCTTGGCCTGCCACCAGTGGTCGGCGATCACCGCCACGGCGGTGTCACCGACCTGCACCACTTTTTTCACGCCCTTGCGGCTGGTGATTTTGGCTGCGTCAAAACTCTTGATCTTGCCGCCAAACACCGGGCATTCCATGATGGCCGCGTTCAGCATACCGGGCAGTTTAAGATCGAAACCATACACCTGCTTGCCGGTGAGCTTGTCCAGCGTATCGAGACGCTTCACCGGCTTGCCGATGATTTTCCAGTCTTTCGGGTCTTTCAGCGGCACGTCTTTCGGCGGCGTGATGCGCGCGGCGGCTTCCGCCACTTTGCCGTAGGTCACTTTGCGGCCCGACGGCGTATGCGTAATCACACTGTTGGCCGCGCTGCATTCGGCAACCGGCACTTTCCACGCCTCGGCCGCCGCCTGCACCAGCATCACGCGCGCGGTGGCGCCGCCCTGACGCACATACTGATGCGACTCGCGGATGCCGCGGCTGCCGCCGGTGGAGTAATCGCCCCACGCGCGTTTGCGCGCCACACTTTGACCGGGCGTCGGATATTCGGTGGTGACTTTCGACCAATCACATTCGAGTTCTTCAGCCACCATCTGCGCCAGGCCGGTCAACGTACCCTGCCCCATTTCGGAACGCGCGATACGGATCACCACGGTATCGTCGGGACGGATCACCACCCAGTGCGTGACTTCAGGCGAGCCATCCTGCGCGCGCACAATGCCGGGACCAAACGGCGGCAGTTTCAATCCGAGCGCAAGGCCGGTGCCGACGGCGGCAGTGCCCACGACAAACGAACGGCGGCTGACTTTAGGCATATCGATAGCGATAGTTTTCATTGGTGTCTCCTTGGTTTCGCTCAGGCTTTGGCGGCGGCGTGAATGGCTTCGCGCACTTGCTGGAACGTGCCGCAGCGGCAGATGTTGGTAATCGCGCCGTCGATATCCGCATCGGTGGGCCTGGGTTTGCTGTTGAGCAACGCCGTCACCGCCATGATCATGCCCGACTGGCAATAGCCGCATTGCGGCACTTCGTGATCGAGCCACGCTTTTTGCACCTTGGTCAGCACGCCGTTAACGGCCAGACCTTCGATGGTGGTTATTTTTTTGCCTTCCGCCGCGCTGGTGGGCATCACACACGCGCGCACCGGTGCGCCATCGATGTGAACCATGCAGGCGCCGCACTGCGCCACGCCGCAGCCATACTTGGTACCCGTGAGACCAGCCTGTTCGCGTATCGCCCACAACAGCGGTGTGCTGGGATCGACATCGAGGTCGTAGGGTTTGCCATTGATATTCAATTTTGCCATGGTGCCTCCTGGGGGGGACGTGAAATAAGAATGCGTTGGAAAGTTTCAGCCAGTGCATTATTCGTCATCGCCCATTGAAAAACAAGCGATTGTCGTGTCTCGGCGCAACGCCAACACGCTGCGCCGCCGGCGAATCTATCCCGTACAATGCCGTCTATTGCCATTCGCAATACACGGCATAAACGCTCAGGGAGATCGCTTTGCAGGAAATTCGAATATTCAACACAGCCAGCGCGGCGCTGGCCGCGATCATGGCCTCAGACTCGGGCACGGCGGCACACGCGCAATCCACGGCGGCGGCGGCCTACCCCGCCCGCCCCGTGCGCTTCATCGTGCCCTATCCGCCCGGCGGCACCACCGACATCGTAGCGCGCGGCATCGCCGTAAAAATGGGCGAGCGATTAGGGCAACAGTTCGTCATCGACAACCGCGGCGGCGCCAGCACCATGATCGGCGCCGACCTCGCGGCAAAATCCGCGCCCGACGGCTATACACTGCTGCTCGCGACGCAAACCACGATTTCGATTAACCCGCAAGTGTTCAGGCAAATTCCGTACGACGTCACCAAAGATTTCGCGCCGATTACACCGGTAGTTTATTTTCCGTATGTGATCGCCGCCCACCCGTCGTTTCAGGGCAAATCCATCACCGACCTGATCGCGCTTGCCAAAGCCAAACCCGGCAGCATCGCCTACGGCACACCGGGCACCGCATCCACCAACCACGTCGCGGGCGCGCTGCTCGAAACCCTCGCCGGCATCAAGCTGCTGCATGTGCCGTTCAAGGGTGCGGGGCCGGCGTTAACCGCCACGCTCGGCGGTGAAGTGCCGCTGGTCATCACCGGTATCGCCACCGTGCTGCCGCACGCCAAGAGCGGCCGCGCGAGAATCCTCGCATTCTGCGCCGAGAAACGTCATCCGAGTTGGCCGGATATTCCGTCCACCGGCGAAGCAGGACTCAAAGGCTACGACGGCGGCACCTGGTTCAGCGTCGTCACCCGTGCAGGCACACCGCCCGCCATCGTCAACACCCTGAACAGGGAAATCATCGCCACGCTTGCCACAGCGGAAGTCAAGGATCGCTTCACCGCGATTGGTTTTGATATACGCACCAGCACGCCGGAGGCGTTCTCGCGCTTTATCAAAGAGGATATGGCGCGGGTGGCAAAGGTGATTGCGTCTGCGGGGATTAAGGCGGAATAAGGCGGAGTAAGTTTGCAACAAAGGTGTTACCACACAACGCCCGTGCCGCCGGAGCGATCCGGTGGCCAGCGCGATGACTTGAACTTTACTTTAGCTGGTCAGCAACCTTATCGATGCCGGCTTTGACGCAATCTTCGTCTTTGTCGCCGCCCGGCGCGCCGGACGCACCGACGGCGCCGATGGTGTCATCGCCCACTTTGATCGGCAACGCGCCGCGATTGGCGATGACGTTGTTCAGATGGATCAAGCCGAGTGTGGGGTCCTTCTTCAAGCGATCAACCAGATCACCCGACGGAATACGGAAGGTGCGCGAGGTATACGCCTTGCGCATGCTGTTCTCGATGGTGTGCGGCCCGGTGTTATCACCCCGTACTTGCGCAATAATCTCGCCGTTGCGGCCCACTCACGGTGACAGACACATTGTAGCCGTTGGTTTTGCATGTCGTGATCGCGGTCTGCGCAATGGTGATGGCCATCGACGCGGACAGGTCTTTGCGCTGCAGCAGTTGCGCGCCGGCCGGCGACGCCAGCACAAAAGCGCCAAGACTGGCGAGTACAAGTCAAGTGAAGCGAGTGGCTGAAGTCATCAAGTGTCTCCTTCGGGGGTGGGTTGACTGCGGAATGCAGTGAAAGAATTATACGGCAGGCATCCGAACGTGCAGTGGTTATGTCGCGCGGGTGTTGCCGGGCCGCGCATGCCAACCGGGTAGGTGACGGATTACCGGCACTGCACGCTGCGGCGCCTTTCCCCGATCTGGCGGAAAGGCGCCGCGCACGTCTGGTAGCGCGAGGGTTCTATCGCACCGCGACCGGCGCCACCGTCGAACCCGTGCCGCCCTGCATCTTCAGGGGCTGCATGATGAAGGCGAATTGATGCGCGCCCTTGGCGGCGAGTTCATCCAACTTCAGGTTTTCAAGCAGGTGTACGCCATGCACCACCAGTGCGATCTGATGCACCGGCAGCGAAATGGCTTTGTCGGGATTGGGCGAGACTTCCACCGGGCCGTTGTCCGAGCCGAGCAGCAGCGGGTCGTGCTTGATCAGCCACTCTGCCGCGGCGATGCCGATGCCCGGATTGCCGGCCATGTAACGCGCGTTTTCCTTGCCCCACAGCCTGCCCCAACCGGTATTGATGAGCACCGCATCGCCCGCTTGCAGCGTGACATTCTGTTTTTTCAACGCATCCTGCAAATCCTGAACGGTGATTTCATAGGTGTCGGGCAGTATCTCCACGCCCTTCAATCCTGCGACGTCGATCAGCACGCCGCGCGCCATCAGCATGCCCACTTTTTCGATGCCCATTTTGGTAAAGCCGGTGCGCGAAGAAAGCTCGCTCGACTTGAAGCAGTTATACAAACTGTCGCCATGCGTCTGGTGCGTAAATCCGTCGAACTGCGTGCCGACCTGGCCCAACTCGGTGGTGATGACTTCTTCGTTGCTGCCGCGCTGGTTCGATTGCGGATTCATGAAAGTGCGCTTGGTATGCAGATGAAACCCGCGCGTGGCCTGTATCGGCATGCCTTGCCGCAACACGTGGCCGATTTCGATCACTTCGCCGGTGCGGATCAATTGCGCCGCCTTCGCCACCGTTGCGGGCTTTATGTGATTGGCCGAACCGCGTTCGTCGCCCGCGCCCCACTTCGACGGACAGCGCGCGCTTTCGGCGGGCGGGCTCCACGATTGCGCCGCCGCGCTGCCGATGGTTAGGGTCAATACTGCCGCGAAAATGCCTGAGCTGATTTTGTTCATGATGCTCTCCCGGTTGATTGAAATGCACTGCCCTTCTTACTCGCCTTTGATGCCGCCCTCTTTAATCACTTTTCCCCATTTTGCCATTTCCGCATCGATGAATTTTGCGGTGTCGCGCGGCGTGGGGTTGCCCGCTTCAAACCCTTGCGCCGTCAAACGCGCCGCCATGTCGGGCAAGGCATACACCCAGGCAAAATCAGCGTGCAGTTTATCGACAATACGCTGCGGCGTTTTGGCCGGCGCGAGCGCGGCAAACCAGCCGTCCACCACATAGCCGGGCAGGCCCGATTCGTGGGCGGTGGGAATGTCGGGCACCGCGGCGGCACGCTTTACGCCGGTGGTGGCGATGCCTTTTAGTTTGCCCGATTTGATAAACGGCATCGCCGCGCCGAGCGCGGTGTTCAAAATCTGCACCTGCCCCGCGACTATCGCCGCGTTCGATGCACCCGCGCCCTTGAACGGCACATGAATCATCTCCACGCCGGCCATGCGCTTGAACAACTCCATCGCCAGATGCCCGCTGGTGCCCACCCCCGATGACGCATACACCAGCGTGCCCGGTTTGGTTTTCGCCAATGCGATCAACTCTTTGGTGTTACCGGCAGGCACGGACGGATGAACCACCAGCACATTGGGCGCGGTCGCCAGCACGGTGATGGGTGCAAAATCCTGCGGCGTGCGGTACGGCAATTTATACAGAAACGGATTCGCCGCGTAGCCGAGCGCAACCACCAGCAGCGTGTAACCATCCGCTTCGGATTTCGCCACGATCTCGCTGCCGATAATGCCGCCCGCACCGGCGCGGTTATCCACCACCAGCGGCTGACCATGCCAACGCTCGGATAATTTTTGCGCCAGCATGCGCGACAAAATATCGAGCGCGCCGCCCGGCGTTGACGGCACCACCACGCGCACCGGGCGCGTGGGGTAATCGGCGGCAACGGCTGCGGTGGTTGCTGCTGTTGCTACGGCGATACCGACGGCGAGCCGGCGCGCGATGGGGTGCATTTGATGTATCTATAAAAACTGTTTAAAAACAAATACTTACGTTTAATACGCTACGCCTTCGGCGCCGGATGAATGTTATCCACCCAATGCACCGACTCCGGCTTTTCAACCACCGGGATATCGAGATTGACCACCACCGGCTCCTGCCCGCTGCGCACCAGCACGCACGACAGCGGCTCGTCGTCATTGGCGTTGATCTCCTGATGCGGCACATACGGCGGCACATAAATAAAATCGCCGGGGCCGGCCTCGGCAATAAATTCCAGCTTGTCGCCCCAGCGCATGCGCGCCCTGCCGCTGACCACATAGATCACGCTTTCCACCGGGCCATGATGATGCGCGCCGGTTTTTGCCTTGGGGTGTATCACCACGGTGCCGGCCCACAGTTTTTCCGCGCCCGCCGTCGCATGCGTAATCGCCGCGGCGCGATTCATCCCCGGCGTCTGCGCAGTGTTGGTGTCGAGATCATTGCTTTTCACGACGCGCACGCCGTGAAATTTCCATTGGGATTCGGTGGATTTTTCCATGTCTGTCTCCTACTGAATGACGTTGCTAAATACGGCACACCTCGTCGCCACACCCCAAATCACGATCCGCCTCCACCAGCAGTTGCTCGAAAGTTTCGGGCACGTGTATCTCTTTGCCGATCACGCGCGGGCTGTAACCCTGCAACCAGAAGCTATTGGTGGGATGCCCGCCGCCCGCGATGATGATGATGAAGTTGTCGGGCTTTGAGGTGATGGGCCACGGATCGAGTTTCACACTCTCGCGCGTGAGCGGGTTGGCATCGATTTCGATCCACGCCGTGCCGCCATTGCGCTTGATCTCCGTTTGCGGAATACGTGAGTGCTCATAAAAAAACTCGCGCATCTTCGGCTTGGTCCAACCCAGTTTGGCCATGTTGTTGGCCACCACGCCCGGAATCAGAATCGCGCCCGGTGTGCCTTTTTCGTAACCCGAGAGGTTGGTGTAGTTGGGCACGCGCATGAACTCGGCCATGCGATACATGCCCTGCGTGGCATCTTCTTCGGGTGTTTCTTTTTTTGCGCCGCGCCGCCGCGCGTTGGTCGCGCCATTGGAGAAAAACACCGACACCGAGTTGGTTTCGCGCGCAAAACCGTGACGCTCCGTGCCATGCGTGGGCCAGCTTTCGGGCAGGTTATCTTCGTCCTCGGCAAACACCATATTGGTGGCACGCATGCCGCCGTAGTTGGCCATGGCGCCGATGCCCGGCAGCGCGCCGCCGACGTTTTGCTGAATCAGCCGCAACGCGCGCCCGATGGAAGCGCCGGCCGGGCGCTGTGGATCAGGGCCGAGGCAGCCGAAGCCGGAATTCAATCGAATCTGTTTCGCAATCGGCCCGTTGACAATCACCACCGGGAACGCGCTGCCGGAGGCCGCCTGCAATTGTTCGGCGTTGGTTTCGGGATGCAAAAAGGCTTCGACCGCCGCGATCAGCACCGGCAGATACTCGGGCCGGCCACCGGCCATCACCAGCGCCACCGCGCAGGTCTGCACCGTGGTGATGCCACCGCGCGGCGGAAACTTGCCGATCACATGGTCGCGCGGCAGCGGCGTGCCGCGCAGCAAGCGATCCACGCGGGATTGTGTCGCGGGCCACAGCGGCAGACCGTCACCCCACAGGTTGGTGATTGCGAGGTTGTTGGCTTTTTCCAGCGCGTCTTCGTACGACTCGCCTTCCACTTTCAACATCGGCACCGCGCCGGGCACGGCTTTCGCGTACACCGATTGCCAGCGCGTCAGCCCATCGTAAAACTCCTGTCGGCGGGCGGTCAGCGCGCTGATATCGCTGCCCGGCAAAAACATGTCGATCGGAAACGTAATCATCGCGGCGTCGGGCGCGAGCCCCAAACCCGAGATCGCGTTGGTCATCACACCCTTGAAATCCGCCCGCGTCAGGGTGACGGTGGGGATGCCCAAGGTTTCGATTCTAGCGGCTGCACGGCCGCAGGCTGTGGCGCAGGAGCCTCAAGCCGCGTTGCCGATAATGACGGCATCCACCCCGCTTTGCTTGACCAGACGCGCGGTTTCTTCTTCGCCGATCAGCGCATTGCCCTGCGGGTAAGCGTCAATGGGCAGAATCTCCACGTCGGGGAAATCTTTCTCAAATAATTCTTTTATCAGCGGCAGCGTACGATACGCCTGCCACTGTTCGTTGGTGACGACGCCGATTTTTTTACCGGCGATGGTGTTGAGGCGCGCCGCATGCGGCTGCGTGATTTCTATCGCGCCGGTCGGATCGTGAAACTCAAGTTGTACCATGGTGCTTCTCCTGTGAATCTAAAACGGATGAGGATCGTAGCACGCGCAGCAGTGAATCGTCCCGTGTTACGCTTTGCAACAGCGATTACTGATGGACGCAAATATGAAATACCTGCTCACCGACACCCAACGCGCCTGGCAACTGAAAGCGCGTGACTTCGCCGCCACGGAAATCCGTCCGCTGTCGCTCGCGCGCGATCAGATCGCCGCGCCCGCCGACACCTTCGACTGGCGCATTATCCAAAAAGGCTCGGCGCTCGGCATCCGCACCGCTGCCGTGCCTGTCGAATACGGCGGCCACGGCATCGATTTCACCACGCAGGCGCTGATGATTGCCGAGATGGCCAAGGCCGACAGCGCCATCGCCAAAACATTCAGCCAGAGCTGGAAGTGGAGCCACCTGATCGACGACCACGGCAACACGGAACAGAAGAAACGTTTTTTCGATGCGTTTGTGCGCGACGACACCTTCGTGCTCGGCGGCGGCATCACCGAGCCCAACGCCGGCTCGGACAACCGCTTGCCGCCGGAGGACGATCCGAAATCCGGCCTGCAATTGCGCGCCACGCTGGATGGCGACACCTGGGTATTGAACGGCTCGAAGTGCTACATCGCCAACGCCAATATCGGCAAACTGATTTTCGCGTTCACGCGCACCGACCCGAACGCGCCGGTGCAGGAAGGCACCACCATCTTCGCGGTGCCGCACGACACACCGGGGCTTAAGGTGGGCAAGGTGTTCAACAAACATGGCTGGCGCTTTTATCAGAACGCGGAATTATTTTTTGAAAACGTGCGCGTGCCTGACAGCAACCGCCTCGGCACGCTAAATGGTGCGCACAAAAAACACGATGGCAAAAACAGCAAGTTCGGCGATCTGGAATATGCTGCCAATGCACTGGGCATTTGCGACGCCGCCATCGAGATGGCGACGGCACACGGACGCACGCAACGGCAGTCCGGCAAACGGCTCAACGAACACCAGTTGTTTCAGTTAAAGCTGTCGGAAATGCACATGTTTACCGAGGCCTTGCGTTCGTTCGCGATGCGCGTCGCCGCCGAGAGCGATTGCACCGCCGACATTTCGCGCAAACACAATATGCTGCTGATGAATTTTTCCACCGATTCGATGCAGCGCGTGTGTTATCTCAATCTGGATATTCACCGCGCCGCCGCGAAGGGCGAAATCAGCGCGCAAGCCGACAAACTGGTGCGCGACGCGATCATCTGGACGCATATCGCGGGGGACTCGGTGCAGCGGATGAAGGCGGTGAAGGCTTTGTTGTAGATAGAAAATCCCGCCGCACGACGCGTTAACGCGATTTACTTCGTCAGCGCCAACTCCCGCATAAACGCGCGCAGTTGCGCATCATCCCGCTCCATTTGTTGGCGCGCCTGCGCGCCGGGCAGATATTCGTTGGTCCAAAAGTTCTCTTCGAGTTCCTTTTTCCATTCCGCCGACTCGGTAAGGCGCTTAAACACACGCTCCCAATAGGCGAGCTGCGCAGGTGTCATGCTCTTGGCGCCGAGGAAGGTGCGCGAGTTCGACACCACGGCATCAAAACCCTGCTCGCGCCATGTCGGCACGTTCGCCAGCACGCCGCCCAACCGCTGCGGGGCCGCCACCGCGACCACGCGCACTTGCTGGTTGCGCACCAGCGAAGCGGCCAGCGCCGCCGTCACCGGCGCGACATCGACGTGCCCGCCCATCACCGCAGTGGTCGCCGCGCCGCCCGATTGGAAAATCACGTTGCGCGTTTTCTTGATGTCCACGCCGCCCAGATGCAGCGCCACGGCGAGGCCCTGATGGTTGGGATTACCGATGCTGGTGGCGATACCCAGACTCAACGAGGTAACGTCCTTTTTCAGGCGGTCAATAAGATCAGCGCCGCCCTTGATCGGTGAATCCGGTTTCACGGTCACCGAAATATATTCAGCAAACAGATTCACCACCTGCGTGTATTCGGTATAACTCGGCCCGCGCCCGACGATGTTATTGGTCAGCATCGATTTATTGGCGAGCACCAGGTAATGGGCGTCGGCCTGCTGCGCGACATAGTTGTAAGCCATCGCGCCACCGCCGCCCGGTTTATTGACCACCGTGACCGGCACATCCATCGCGCGCTGATCCTGAAACACCTTCGTCATCAGCCGCAGAATACGATCCGAGCCGCCGCCGGGCGCGTTGATCGCGACGAGTTCCACCGGTTTGACGGGTTTCCACGCGGGATCGGCGGCGAAAGCCGTTGCAGTGATTAACATCAACGCCGCAGTAACGAATGACGTACCGCGCAAGTGGTGCAAGGGGCGCACAATAGGTTGTCGCATGTTCAGATATCCTCCTGTGCGGTATTTTAGCGCGCTATCATTCACGGTGAAACTTATTCCTGCGGGACAACATGACCCACACCAACATTACGCTACGCACCTCCAACAGCACGCGTCCGGTGCTGGATAGGCTGTTGCCTGAATTCGAACGCGCCACCGGTCACAAGGTCACACTCATACTCGACACCGCAGAAAATTCGCTGGCGCGCATCAAGGCGGGCGAACGCGCGGACGCCGCCGTGCTGCTGGGCAAATCCATCGATGAACTGGTCGGCATGGGCGTGCTGATCGCAGACAGCCTTCAACCTTTTTCGCGCTCCACCATCGGCATCGGCGTGCTGCTAGGCGCGCCCAAGCCCGACATCAGCACGGTGGATGCCTTCAAGCGCACGCTGCTCAACGCGAAATCGATCGCGCACACCGTGCACGGCCCCAGCGGCGCGTATTTTCCAGGGCTGATCGAACGCCTCGGCATCGCCGATCAGGTGAAACCCAAAACGGTGACGCGCCCCGGCGGCTACATCGGCGTGGTGGTCACTGCCGGTGAGGCGGAAATGGCGTTCCAGCAAATTTGTGAATTGCTCGCGGTGCCGGGGATCGAAGTCGTCGGCCCCATCCCGGAAGCCATTCAATACAACTTTGATTCGAAGGCGGCGATTTTTGCCGAATCAAGCCATCAGGACGCTGCGCGGGCGTTGTTGCGTTACTTCGCGCGCGCCGAACATGCGGCGAAGTTTACGGCGGCGGGGTTGGGGCAACTGGGCATTGCGTAGGATGGGTAGAGCGTGGCGCAACCCATCCTACGGTTTACTATTTCCCCAACCGCGCCGGCCCCTGCGTCAATGTCGGTATGCGATACAGCCCCTCCTGCGCGGTGATGTAGAGCACGCTCTTGCGCGGGCCTGCAAACGCGACGTTGGTGGGTTTTTTCGGCACCGGAATATTGCCCAGATACTGACCTGTTTTGTCGAACACCTGCACGCCGGTAATCGCGGTCACATAAAAGCGGCCTTCGGCGTCAATCGCCATGCCGTCGCCGCCGCTGTCAGCGCCAGAGGGAATGTCGCGCAGACGCATGAACACGCGACGGTTCTTCAGCGTGCCGTCGGGCTGCACGTCCCATGCGGGCATATCCGCCTAAACCGTGTCGGCGGCGATCAGCGTTCTGCCGTCGAGTGTGAGCGTTAGCCCATTCGGGCGCGTCATCGTATCGTCCACCATGATCGCCTGCGTCGCGCCGGGCGGCAGGTAATACACGTGGTGCTTGCGGCCCTGGGGAATCGGGCGCGGGCCGGGATCGGTAAAGTAAACGCCGCCTTTGGCATCCGCGATCAAATCATTCGGTGACATCAGCGGTGCGGCAGCGCCGCGCGTGAGTTCACTGTAATCGCCATTCGCGGCGATGCGCACGATGCGCTTGCCGCCGGACTCCGCGCCAATCAACTCACCTTTGGGCGTGTAAGCCAATCCGTTAGTGGTATTGGTTTTTTCGCGAAACACGGAAATTTTTCCGTGCGCGTCCATGCGATAAATACGATTCGCGTCGCGCAAATCGGTGAAATACAAACCGCCGTCCGGCGTGCCGAGCAGCACTGATGCAACGGACGAAATTCGTTTCATGGTTTTCTCCTGGTTGGGACTGACACACTGTCGAATAAAGTTAAAAATCCATTTAAAACAAATAGTTACGATATAGTTACGATATAGTCACTATGACACTACGGCATCTCGGTTACACCCATTTCTTTTAACACTTTAGTCCAGCGCGTCAGTTCGGATTTGACGTACTGCGCGAGCGCATCCGGTGTTGAGCTCACCAACTCGACACCCTGATTCGCGAACTGCTCCTTGAACTCCGGCGCATTCAGCGCGCGCATCAACGCTGCGTTGATTTTATGAAGAATCGCAGACGGCATGCCTGCGGGTGCGAACACGTCGTACCACTGCGTGACTTCAAAACCCGGCAACCCCTGCTCCGCGAACGTCGGCACCTCCGGCAGAGCCGACAGACGCTTTAAGGTGGTGACGCCGAGCGAGCGCAGACGTCCGCCGCGCAGATGCGGTTGTGCGGTGGAGGCCGCGCCGAACGACAGTTGCACATGTCCGCCGAGCAGCGCGACAATCGATTCGCCGCCGCCTTTGTACGGCACGTGCGTCATCTGCATGCCCGCGGTGCGCTTTAACAACTCGCCTGCGATGTGCGGCGCGCCGCCAAAGCCGGTGGACCCATAGTTCATGACATCGCCCGCAGGCGCTTTCGCCTTCGCCGATTGAATCAGCTCCTGCAACGAGCGCGCGGGATGCGCGGCCTGCGCCGTGAGTATCACCGGCGTCAGCGCCGCTTGCGCAATCGGCGTGTAATCGCGCACCGGGTCAAACGGCAATTTCGCGCGCAGCGCCGGGCTGATCGAAAATTGCGTCGATGAGCCCATCAGCAAGGTGTAACCGTCGGGCGCCGCCTTCGCGGCAATTTGCATACTGATAACACCGCCCGCGCCCGCGCGATTGTCCACGATCACTTGTTGATTCCAGGCCTCGGTGAGTTTTTGCCCAAGCGAACGCGCCAACAGATCAGCGACGCCGCCGGGCACAAAGCCAACGATGAAGCGGATGGGACGGGCGGGATAATCTTGCGCGTGAACGGAAACGGGTGCGGCCATGAACGCAAGCAGCGCCAGAACAATCATCAACGAACTTGCGAGAACGTAATTCATTGAACCTCGCCTCACGTTGCGATAATTACGACGGTTGCAACGGTGCCGGTCGTGTCTGGATCGACACCTCAGAATGCAAAGTGCGGTGCACCGGACATTTATCCGCGATTTCCATCAGCCGTGCGCGCTGCGCGTCATCAAGCGCACCGGTGATTTCAATCTCGCGCTCGATGCGATCGATTTTGCCTTCGCGGGTTTCGCAGTCGGCGCAATCCTGCGCGTGAATTTTTTCGTGCGTGAGGCGCACGCTGACGTGTTCGAGCGGCCATTTTTTCTGCGCGGCGTACATGCGCAACGTCATCGACGTACACGCCCCCAGGCCCGCCAGCAACAGGTCATACGGCGTGAAGCCCGAATCGTCACCACCCACGCTGGCGGGTTCGTCGGCACGTAGCACGTGTGCGCCCGCGCTGATGGTCTGGGTAAATTTTCCTTCGTGCGTTTCGCTGACGCGCACCAAACCCTGCACACCAGGCACGCCGGGTGCTGCGGTTGCCGGGCTGTCGTTCACTTTGATATAGCGGCTCGCCCACGCCGCCAGCACACTGGCCACGTACACCGCGTCCGCCTTGCCGGTCAGCAAATGGTCAGCGGTGTCCAGCGACACAAAACTCTTGGGGTGTTTCGCGGCAGTGAAGATGCGTGCCGCGTTGTCGATGTTGACGGTGGTATCGCGCGGCGAATGCAGTATCAGAAGCGCCTTGCGCAGGGAGGCGATGCGCTCACCACTTTTTTGACTGACAAGGTCGTCGAGAAATTGCTTGCGAATGTTGAACGTGCGTCCGGCGAGTGTAACTTCGGCTTCGCCGTCGGCATTGATCGCCGGCGCGGCATCGGCAAACAAATGTTGCACGTGCCCTGGATCGAACGGCGCGCCGATGGTCGCCACCGCAACGGCTTCAGGTATTTCATGCGCGGCAGCGAGCACGGCCGCGCCGCCGAGACTGTGGCCGATGAGTATCGCCGGCGCCTGATGCTGTTCACGCAGCCAGCGGGCTGCGGCCACCAGATCCGCCACGTTGGATGAAAAATTGGTGTTGGCGAAATCGCCTTCGCTGCCGCCGAGTCCGGTGAAATCAAAGCGCAGCACGCCGAAGCCACGCTCGGTCAGCGCTGCGCTAATGCGGGTGGCGGCAAGCGACTCTTTCGAGCAGGTAAAGCAGTGGGCGAACAGCGCATAAGCGAGTGGCGCCTGGGCGGGCAGGTCGAGTCGCGCGGCCAGCGATGTGCCGAAGGCGCCGGGGAAATGAACGAGTAATCGATTAGCGGCCATGATTACGGCTCCGTGACGTTAAACAACTAGTCGGACCAGACCTCACGAACTGACAGTGCGCGCCTTACCGTAACCGCTACCGCTTCGCCAATTTCTGCACCCGCCAGTTCAGCGGGTCGGCGATGTAAATATTTTCCTGTTGATCGAGCGCGATCAGATGCGCTTCGCCGTACTGATTCGGCCCCTTGCCCTGGCTGCCGGTGATACCCAGCACATTGCAGTTTTCGTCGAGCTTCATCACTTTGCCGGCGTGGCCATGCGCCATCATCATGTGGCTCTGGTCGCTGCACAGGCACAGGCCGCACGGCGTGCCGGGGTGGCTGGTTTCACGCACGTAATTGCCGTCGGCATCGAACACCTGAATGCGCTGATTCGAGCGATCCGCGATATACAGCAAGCCGTTTTTATTAATCACGATGGAATGCGGCTGGTCGAACTGACCCGCTGCCTTGCCGGTGCCGCCCCAGGTTTTGAGATGCGCGCCGTCCGGGGCAAATTTATGCACCAGCGAATTACCCTTGCCGTGGCCTTGCGTGATGTAGACCTCACCCTTCGCGCCAAACGCGAGATCGTTCGGTTCGTCAAAACATTTGAGATGCCCGGCCTGATGCCACTCGCCCGCGCGCCCCTTCACGCCGAGCACCATGAGGATGCGCCCATCGGCGGTCATCTTCACCACGAAGTGCGCGCCGGTATCGGTGGCCCAGATGTTGCCTTCGCGGTCGATGCGCAGGCCGTGCGGATTGGTGAACACGCCGCGCGCCATGGTGCGCAAATAATTACCGGCGTTGTCGAACTCCATCAACGCGTGTTCGCCGCGATTGAAAACGAGAATATTGTTTTTGGCGTTGACCGCGACGCCGGAACACGGGCCGAAGTTAATGCCTGCGGGCAGTTTGAAAATATCAGCGACCGGTTGGTAACCGAGATCGGGTATGGAGGGTGTCATGATGGTGTTGTTGGCGTTGGCGGGAGCGCGCAGCGTAACAGGTCTCGTGCGCGCATGGCAGAGCGGCCGCCACCGTCACCGGCGCCATGGATGGAGAGAAAAAATATTCTTTTAAAACAAATATTTATGTTGTTCCCGTGATCCGTAACGCGCCGCTGCGTCTGCTAGAATGCCGCGAATCCCACTCTTGCGCGCCACGCCGTCCACCCATGCAAACACGATTTTTTCTGCCGCTCGCCGGCCTGCTTGCACTCCTGCCGCTGCACGCCGCAACCGCGCAGGGCACCGACGCTGCGCGCGGCTATCCCTCGCGTCCGGTGCGCATGGTGATTGGCTTCACGCCCGGCGGCCAGCCCGACATCGCCGCGCGGTTGATCGCGCCCAGACTCAGCGATGCCCTCGGCCAGCAAGTGGTAATCGACAATCGCCCCGGCGCGGGCGGCGTGGTAGGCACAAAAATTGTCGTCGACGCCACGCCCGACGGCCACACGCTGCTCACCTCGTCATCGTCCATCGCGATCTCGCCGTCGATCTACGCCAAACTGCCGTTCGATACGGTCAAGGATCTCGCGGGCATTTCCAACAGTTATACCGCGGCATACGTGCTGGCGGTTACGCCCTCGCTGGGCGTGAAAAACCTGCAAGAGTTTGTCGCGCTCGCCAAAGCGAAGCCCGGACAACTCAACTACGCCTCGGCGGGCAACGGCAGCGGCATGCACTTCGCCGGGGAAATCGTCAAACAGACGATGAATATCGACATCGTGCATGTGCCGTACAAAGGCGTGCCCGAAGCCATCACCGACACCATTGGCGGGCGCGTGCAATTCACCATGGCACCGCTGGGTGCGACGGTAAGCCTGATTCGCGACGGCCGGCTGCGCCCGCTGGCCGTCACCACACCCAAGCGCATTCCCGTCCATCCCGATCTGCCGACGGTGGCGGAGCTGGGCTACCCCGGTTTTCGCTGGGATTCATGGGCGGGCTTCTTCGCGCCGGCGAAAACGCCGCGCGCCGTCGTCAACAAGTTGAACCGCGAAATCGTGCGCGTGCTAAGCGAGCCGGAGATTCAACGCCGCATGGGCGCCATCGGCATGGAAGCCGCGCCTTCCACGCCGGAACAGCTTGACAAGTTTCTCGCCGACCAGATCGTGCTGGTCAGCCAGTTAGCGAAAAAAGCTGGGATCGTCGCGCGGTAGCAGCGCCGCCTGTTCCCCCAAACTATTCGGCCTTGATCCCCGCCGCGCGCATCAGCGGCCACCATTTATCGATCTCTGCCTTGTGAAACCGGGCCAGCGCCTGCTGCGTTTGCTCGTCACGCGGCGGAATTTCCTGCCCCAGATCGGCGAAGCGCTTGCGCACGGTTTCGTCAGCCAGCGTTTCGACGATACCCGCGTTGAGCTTCACGTTGATGTCGCGCGACGTCTTCGCCGGCAACCAGATGCCGTGCCACACCGTTGTGTACAAGCCCGGCATGCCGGCTTCGTCCGTGGTCGGAATCTCCGGCGCCGCAGCCTGGCGTTTGTTGGTGGTCACCATGTAGGCGCGCAGCTTGCCTGCGCGCACGTGCTCGATCGCACCCGATATCTGCGTCATGTAGAGATCGATTTCACCTCCCAGCAGTGCCTGCACTGCCGGTGCGCCGCCGCGATACGGCACAAAATCCATTTTCACGCCGACGCGATTGAGAAAATACAATCCGCCGATGTGCGATGAGCTGCCGATGCCGCCGGTGCCGATTTGTATCTTGCCGTGATTTGACTTGATCCACGGCACCAGCTCTTTCAGATTCGCCGCGGGCACCACGGTGCGCGTGATCAGCATCTGCGGATTGGTTGCGATCATCGCCACCGGTTGCAGGTCTTTCAACAGATCGTAATTGAGCTTGTAGTAACCGCCGTTCACCACGTGCGTGCCCCAGTGCCCGATGGACAGCGTGTAGCCGTCGGGCGTCGAGCGCACCACGCGCGCCACGCCGATGCTGCCGCCGGCGCCGGTGACGTTTTCGACGATCACCGTTTGCCCGAAAAACCGGCGCATCGGCTCGCTCATCAGCCGCGCCAGCGTGTCAGTGGGGCCGCCCGCCGAGAACGGTACCACGATGGTAATCTGCCGCGAAGGCCAGGGCTGGGTGAAGCCGGTAGCAGTGATGCCGAAGCTCGCTGCCACTGCACAAACCACGAGGTGCGCTTTCATGGTGCCCTCCTTCCGGTTGACCGCTATCAACGCGAACGCTACTTAACCTCTATCTTGCGCTCCTTTACCACGCGCCGCCACTTGGCAATTTCGTCGCTGACATGGCGGGTCATTTCCTCAGGGCTGCCGGGGCGCATGTCACCTCCCGCCTCGGTAAACTGCTTGATCACATCGTTAGACGCCATGATCGCGCGCAACTCACGATTCAACCTGGCAATGACTGGCTTGGGCGAGCCACCCGTCGCGCCCATGCCCGCAAACGACGTGACTTCATACCCCGGCAACACCTGTGACACCGGCGGCAACTCCGGCATTTGCGGTGAACGGTCTTTGGAGCAGATGGCAATGCCGCGGATGCGATTGGTGCGGATGTGCGGCGACGCGCCGGTTAACGTCATGAACATAAAATCGATGCGCCCGCCGATCATGTCGGTCAGCGCATCGGGGCTGCCTTTGTAGGGAATGTGAACCGTCTCCGTGCCCGCCATTGAATTGAACAACTCGGCGGCCAGATGAAACACCGACCCCGTGCCGACGGAACCATAGTTCAGCTTGCCGGGATTTTTTTTCGCCAGCGCAATCAGCTCTGCGGTGCTGCGCGCGGGCGCGTCGTTGCGCGTGGTCAACACAAACGGATACGTCACTATGGTGGTGATCCAGTCGAATTCCTTCAGCGGATCGTACGGCGTTTTCACCGATGCCGCATGCGCGGTAAACGCGCCACTGATGGAAATAAGTGTATAGCCGTCCGGCGTCGCCTTCGCCACCAGGTTGGCGCCGATCGCACCGCCCGCACCGGGACGATTTTCGATCACAAAGGTTTGGCCGAGGCGCTCGCTCAAGCGGGGCGCCAGCACCCGCATCAGAATATCCGTGCTGCTACCCGCCTGAAACCCGGACACGATGCGCACCGGGCGCAACGGGTAATCTTTGATGGGATCGGCAGCGTAGGCCAATAACGGCAACATCAAAACGAACACTGCCGTTGTCCACATGGGTTTCATCGCATCTGCCTGAATGAAAGGTGGAAGGATCGAACAGGTAGAATCATGCTACACATTCCGCGCATTGTTTTGGAGATTTTCTTGAAAATCACGAGCATCGGCATCATGAGCATCGGCAGCATGGGGCAGGCGTTTGCACAACAGTTGATCCAGCACGGATTTGAACTCTACACCGCACTCGAAGACCGAAGCGAGCGCACGCGAGCGCTGGCTGCCGCTGCGGGCATTGCCGATGCGGGAACGCTGGCCCAATTGACGGAACGCTGCGACGTGATGTTGTCCATCATGAATCCCGGCAGCGCGCTGGCCTTTGCTGATGCGTTTGCGCAGGTACTGCCGGCCTCGACACGCAAGCCGTTGTTCGTCGAGTGCAACGCCATCGCGCCCGACACCCTGCATGCTATAAACGAGAAAATCACCGCTGCCGGCGGGCGCTGTCTGGACGCGGGCATCATGGGGCCGCCGCCGACGGCTACCACACAATCCCGGCTATTCGTATCCGGCCCCGAAGCGAGCGAGCTGCAACAGCTCGCCACGCCGCAATTGAGCATACACATTATCTCTGATCGCATCGGCGACGCCAGCGCGCTCAAAATCTGCGACGCGGTGATGGCCAAAGGCATCACCGCACTGCTGCTGCAAATGCTGATCGTCGCGCGCCGCCTCGGCATCGAAGACGCGCTCGACGCGCAATGCGAAGGCCCGCGCCGCACTTTTCACGACTGGATTATTCAGACGCTACCCGTCATGCCGCCGAAATCCGGGCGCTGGGTGCCGGAGCTGGCGCAAATTGCACAAACGTTTGAATCCGTCGGCGTATCGGGCGACATGATGCGCGCCGCGGCTGACGTTTATACCCAGGTAGCGCAAACCGCGCTGGGCCAGGAAACGCCCGAAGATCGCGACCCCTCGCGCAGCGGGAAAGACGTGGCGTGGATGCTCGAAGACGAGTTGCGGCAGTACCGTTAACTACGAGCGCACTGACGCTACTGCGGCTTATACCCAATCTGCTTCACCAGATTGGCATACATCACAATTTCTTTTTTGATGAGGGCCGTGAGTTCTTCCGGAGTCGATCCTACGGCATCGAGACCCTGACTGCCGAGACGCTCTTTGATATCCGGCAGCCGCAGTATGCGCATCAGCTCCTGCGAAATTTTTGACACCAGCGGCTTGGGCGTTTTGGCAGGCATCATCACGCTGTGCCAGACAATCTGCTCGAAGCCGGGCAAGGTCTCGGCGATGGTGGGCAGGTCGGGCAGGACCGGGCTGCGTTTCGCGCCCGTGACGCCCAGCGCGCGCAGCCTGCCGGCGGTGATCTGCGGCAAGCCCACCAGCGGACTGATGATGAACATCTGCACTTCGCCACCGACGATGGCATTGACCGCCTGCCCGGTGCCCTTGTAGCTGATGGCGACTGTTTTCACGCCTGCCATATGGTTGAACAATTCCGCCGCCAGCAGATTGTTGGTACCGGTGGTCGCGTAATTGAGTTGCCCCGGCTTCGCCTTGGCGAGCGCGATAAATTCGGGCACGGTCTTCGCCTGCACCCCCGGATGCACCACCATCACGTACGCACCCGAGGTGATCTGCGTGATGGGCTGGTAGTCGCGCACGGGGTCATACGGCAGTTTGATATACACGCTCGGGCTGATAGTGAGGCCCGATGAGGTCGCCAGCAACAGGGTGTATCCATCCGGTGCGGCCTTCGCGCCGAGCTCGAAGCCGACGACGCCGCCCGCGCTGCCGCGGTTATCAACCACCACTGGTTGCCCCCAGCTCTCGGTGAGTTTTTGCCCCAGCATCCGCGATAGCAGATCGCTCGGCCCGCCGGCGACGAAGGGCGCGATGAACCGGATCGGGCGGTTGGGGTAGCCGCTCGCGGCGTCCGCAGCGGCAACGCCTGCAGCGGCACACGACAACAGCGGGATCAGCAGGCAAAGCAACATGTGTTTCATGGGGTGCTCCTTACGTTATGTGACTATCGAATAGTTCGAATGCGGTCTGGCCTCGTGCCAGTGTAAACCGTACTACCGCCGCCTAAACTACTTCGCTACTTCGCTACTCCGCTACTCCGCTACTCCGCTACTCCGCTACTCCGCTACTCCGCTACTCCGCTACTCCGCTACTCCGCTACTCCGCTACTCCGCT
>JAYVQD010000299.1:0-6651 GCA_043777275.1 Nitrosomonadales bacterium | reverse complement strand
CCATCATCGTCGCGGACTTCGTGATGAGTCTGGACAACGTGATCGCGGTAGCCGCGGCCGCCAAGGATAGCTGGCTGCTGATTATTTTTGGATTGCTCGTGTCGATCCCCATCATCGTGTGGTGCAGCCAACTGGTGCTGAAACTGATGGAGCGTTTCCCGATCGTGATTACGATCGGCGGTGCGTTGCTGGGGTATATCGCGGGCGACATGATGGTTCGCGATCTGGTGATCGTGGATTGGGTCAAGTCGGTGGGCGCCTGGATCATTGATTACCATGTGGCCGGTATTGTCGGCGCGATCGTCGTGGTAGTGGCCGGCAAGATGATTGCGAAATTCGCCGGTGGGGGCGACACAGGCGGCGATGGGGGCGGCAAACTGGAAGATCTGGCAGTCAAGAGCGATCAGATCAAATCGTAATAGTCCACTTCCGCGATTTCATAAAGGAACATAGTATGTTGAAAGTATTACTTCCCGTGGACGGTTCCGAGTGCTCGGATCGAGCCGTTGAATTCGTGATAGAGAAAATGCGGGCGCGAGAAGGCGCGCTGGAACTGCACCTGCTGACGGTGCATGCGCCCATCCCTTATGCGGGTGCCGTTTCGACGATCGGTGCTGACAAGGTGGAGCAGTATTATCGCGAGGAGGGCGAGGAGACCCTCAAATCAGCACGCGCGCGGCTTGATGCGGCCAAGGTCGTGTATGCACAGCATATTATGGTGGGCGATCCCGCTGACGTGATCGTCCGTTACGCCAAGGAAAAAAAGGTCGATCAGATCGTGATCGGCACCCATGGCCGCGGGCGCATCGGCAATATCGTGCTGGGGTCGGTGGCCAGCAAGGTGGTGCATTTGACGGACATGCCGGTGCTGCTGGTCAAGTAAGGCGCGCTCTGAGAGCATACTCGCAACAGCGCTGCGGCGCGGCGGCGAGCCGCCAGAGGCATCGTATTCTGTTGCGCTTCACCACCTGCTTGATCCCTTGGGCGTTATTCGCTACTGCGGCGGATGCAGCGCAGTTTGACGGCGCACAGCTCGGCTTGATCTGGGGCGTGCCGTTTGCAGGCATATTGTTGTCGATTGCCTTCATGCCGCTGCTTGCGCCTGCCTTTTGGCACCATCACTACGGCAAGGTATCGTTCGCGTGCGCCATGGCTTTTCTGGTGCCCTTCGTGTATTCGTTCGGATTTTCCCAAGCCGTGCAGGATGTGGCGCATGTGCTCCTGATGGAGTACATCCCGTTCATTATCGTGTTGTTTGCGCTGTACACGATCTCCGGCGGCATCTGCGTGCAAGGCAATCTGCATGGTACGCCCGGCACCAACACCGCTCTGCTGGCGTTGGGCACTTTCATGGCGAGCTGGGTCGGCACGACGGGGGCGGCGATGCTGCTGATCCGTCCGCTCATCCGGGCGAACGACAACCGGAAACACAATGCGCATGTCGTCGTTTTTTTCATTTTCCTGGTCGCCAATGCCGGCGGCGCGCTCACCCCGCTGGGTGATCCGCCGCTGTTTCTGGGTTTTCTGATGGGGGTGAGTTTTTTCTGGACCACCACCCATATGTTCCTGCCCACCGTCTTGCTGTGTGCCATGCTGCTGGCGATGTTTTACGCACTGGATTGGTATTATTTTCACCACCGCGACGAGCAAAAGCCCGCCCGGCTGGACCCCACGCACGACAGTCCGATTCGCATCGTGGGCGGCGTCAATTTCGTGCTGCTGGCGGGCGTCATCGGCGGGGTGCTGCTGAGTGGATTCTGGCGGCCGGGTGTTGCGTTCGATCTGTTGGGCAGCCGCCTCGAGCTGCAAAGCATCGTACGCGATGTTCTGCTGTTGGCCCTTGCGCTGCTGTCGCTCAAGCTCACACCGAGGCCGGCGCGGCGGGGCAATGATTTCAAATGGGGGCCGATGGCCGAGGTCGCCAAACTCTTTATCGGCATATTCCTCACCATCATCCCGGTTATCGCCATATTGCGCGCGGGAAAGGACGGTGCGCTGGGCGCGCTGATTCGCCTCGCCACCGACGCGAACGGGCAGCCGATCAATGCCATGTACTTTTGGCTGACCGGCGGTTTGTCCGCGTTTCTGGACAATGCACCAACCTATCTGGTGTTTTTCAATATGGCGGGCGGCGACCCGCGCATGTTGAGCGGGCCGCTTGCAACCACGCTGATGGCGATCTCCGCCGGTGCGGTATACATGGGCGCCATGACATACATCGGCAACGCGCCAAACTTCATGGTCAAGGCCATTGCGGAGCACCATGGCATCCGCATGCCGAGTTTCTTCGGATACATGGCGTGGTCCATCGCCTTCCTGCTGCCCTGCCTGATCCTGATTAGCTGGATATTCTTTTGATGCGCGGCCCAATGGATGCGCATGCCTTGACCGAGACTAGCGGTTTGATGAGAGAATATTGTAAGTATTTGTTTTTAAATAAATTTTTAATTTCCAATGATTCAATAAACTTGATGGCGGTCAATGAGAGATGAGCGGCATTTGTGGAACATGGCGCTGCCTGAACAATAAAATATGAAATGGCGGGCATGTATTTGACCGGGTACGTAAACCGAACATAATGGAGGAGACCATGAATAAAACGTTATTTGCCGCATCGAATGTAGCGAAGCCGCTGCTGGCAGCGCTGTTGTTGGCGGCGATTCCGCAATCTGCAATGGCCGCCGCTTGGGAACCGACCAGACCGGTGGAATTTGTCATCCCCGCCGGTACCGGCGGCGGCGCCGATCAGATGGCGCGCCTGATTCAGGGCATCGTTGCCAAACACAATCTGATGAAGCAATCGCTGATCCCGGTGAATAAATCGGGCGGCGCGGGCGCGGAAGGTTTCCTCGCGGTAAAAGAAGCCAAGGGCGATCCGCACAAGATCATCATTACCTTGTCGAATTTGTTCACCACGCCGCTGGCGACGGGCGTGCCATTCAACTGGAAAGACATGACGCCGGTGTCGATGATGGCGCTGGACCAGTTTGTGTTGTGGGTGAATGCCGAGTCGCCGCACAAGAGCGCAAAGGAATTTATCGCTGCGGCGAAAGCGGCGGCGGCGGATGCGCCCAAGCGCTTCAAGATGGGCGGCACCGGCTCCAAGCAGGAAGATCAGATCATTACGGTGGGTCTGGAAAAAGCCACCGGCGCCAAGTTTACGTATCTGCCATTCAAAGGTGGCGGTGATGTGGCGGTGCAACTGGTCGGCAAGCACATCGATTCGACCGTGAATAACCCGATTGAAGCTATCGCGCAATGGCGCGCCGGCACGCTGCGTCCGCTGTGCGTGTTCGACGACACACGTATGCCGTACAAAACCAAAGTCACCGCAACGATGTCGTGGAACGACATCCCGACGTGTCAGGAGTCCGGCGTGCCGACCGACTACGTGATGCTGCGCGGTATTTTCATGGCGCCGGGCGTGACGCCGGATCAAATCAACTTCTACGTTGATCTGCTGAAAAAAGTGCGCGATACACCGGAGTGGAAAAAATTCATGGAAGACGGCGCGTTCAACCAGACCTCGATGAGCGGCAAGGAATACGCGGCGTGGGTGGAGAAGAACGAAGCCCTGCATCGCGAGCTGATGAAAGAAGCCGGCTTCCTCGCGAAACCGAAGCCGTAATTGTAATTCCCCGAAACCACAGAGCGGGGCGTGTGTTCATACGCCGTGCGTTGAGTGATTGATGAGCGCCGAGAAAAAATCCGAGGCTGGCGACCGCCCGGTTGTGACCAATCGCACCATGGAAATCGTGGTGGCCGGATTGTTCCTGCTGTTCGGGCTGACCTTTGCCATTTCCAGCTATAACCTGGGTGCAGGGTGGTCGGATGATGGCCCGCAGTCGGGCTATTTCCCGTTTTACATCAATTTGCTGATCGTCATCGCCAGCGCCGTGACGCTGGCGCAGGCGATCGCGAGCAAAACGCCGAAGCCGCGCGACACCTTTGTGTCGACAAGCCAACTGCGGCAGATCCTGTCCGTGCTGATTCCGGCGGCGGTCTATGTGCTGGGCGTGCAGTTGTTCGGCATCTATCTGGCCTCGGCGGTGTACATCACGGTGTTCATGGTGTGGCTGGGGAAATATTCGTGGGGCAAGTCGCTTGCGCTGGGGCTTGCGATCAGCGTTGCGGTCTATTGCATGTTTGAAATCTGGTTCAAGGTGTCGTTGCATAAAGGCAGTTGGTTCGATCCATTGGGCCTGTTCGGACTGTAGGTTCGCAGCGGTTGTTTGTAGGGGGAGGAAGTTTGGAAGAAATTAACGCGCTGTTTCACGGCTTCTCCGTTGCGCTATCGCCGTTCAATCTGATGCTGATGTTCATCGGCGTCATACTCGGCGTCATCATTGGTGTGCTGCCGGGACTGGGCGGCGCGAACGGCATTGCGATTCTGTTGCCGCTCACCTTCACCATGCCACCGACCTCGGCCATCATCATGCTCTCGTGCATTTACTGGGGCGCGCTGTTCGGCGGGGCTATCACGTCCATTCTGTTCAACATTCCCGGCGAGCCGTGGTCGGTGGCGACCACCTTCGATGGTTATCCGATGGCGCAGCAGGGCCGCGCGGGCGAGGCGCTGACGGCGGCGTTTACCTCGTCATTCATCGGCGCGTTCGTGGCGGTGGTGATGATTACCTTTTTAGCGCCATTGATTGCGAAGCTGGCGCTGAAATTCGGCTCGCCTGAATTTTTCTCGGTTTACTTTCTGACGTTTTGCAGTTTCATCGGCATGGGCAAAGGCTCGCCGTGGAAAACGCTGGCGGCGATGATGCTGGGCTTCGGGCTCGCAAGCATCGGCATGGACTCCATGACGGGCACGCCGCGGCTGCATTTTGGGTCCATGGAGCTGATGCGCGGCTTTGACTTTTTAATCGCGGTGATCGGCTTGTTTGGTATCGGCGAGATACTGATTTCAATGGAAGCGGGCTTGGCGTTTTCCGGCAGCAGCGCGCGCATTGATCCGAAAATCGTGATTGAAACCTGGAAAAAGCTGCCCAAGTACTGGATGACCTCGGTGCGCAGTTGCCTGGTGGGCTGCTGGATGGGCATCACGCCCGGCGGCGCAACACCGGCATCGTTCATGAGCTACGGCATCGCCAAGCGCATGTCGCCCAATGGCGCGAAGTTCGGCACCGGGCAAATCGAAGGCGTGATCGCGCCAGAAACTGCCGCGCATGCGGCTGGCACCTCGGCGTTGCTGCCGATGCTCTCACTCGGTATTCCGGGTTCCCCTACGGCGGCGGTGTTGCTGGGCGGCCTGTTGATCTGGGGTCTGCAACCGGGGCCGCTGCTGTTCGTCGAGAAAAAAGATTTTGTGTGGGGGCTGATCGCCAGCATGTATCTGGGCAATATCGCAGGGCTGATTATTGTGCTGACCTGCGTGCCGTTTTTTGCGGCGATCCTGCGTATTCCGTTTTCGATAATCGCGCCGGTGATTATTGTGATCTGCGCCATCGGCGCCTATACCGTGCATAACGCGATTTTTGAAGTGTGGCTGATGCTGGCGTTTGGCGTGGTGGGCTACATCTTCAAAAAGCTCGATTACCCCATGGCGCCGATGGTGCTGGCGCTGGTGTTGGGCAAAGGCGCTGAAGACAGTTTTCGCAATGCGATCAAGGGATCGCAGGGCGACTTTTCGGTGTTTTTCGCTAACGGGCTGGTGGGCAGCATCATGACACTGGGACTGGTGATGCTGTTCTGGCCGCTGGTGAACAAGCTGCGCGGCAAGTAAATCTATTTAAAAACAACAACTTAGACTATATTTCGTAGGGTGCGCATTGCGCACCCTACCCGCGGGCTTTGCGTTTATTTCTTTTTCGCCGCCGACGGATTCAGGCTGGTGATGCGGCCGCTTTCGGTGCCTGCGGTTTCGTCGATCACGGCATTGACGAGTGTGGGCTTGCGCGAGCGCACGGCTTCTTCCACGGCTTTGCGCAACTCGGCAGGGGTGGTGGCATGCACACCCACGCCGCCGAAGGCTTCCATCAGTTTGTCGTAACGCGCATTCTTGACGAACACGGTGGGCGCTACATCCGCGCCGCCGGTCGGATTGACGTCGGTGCCGCGATACACGCCGTTGTTGTTGAACACCACCACGCACACCGGCAGGTTGTAGCGGCAGATGGTCTCAACTTCCATGCCGGAAAAACCGAAGGCGCTGTCGCCCTCGACCGCGATCACCGGCTGGCCGCTGACCACGGCGGCGGCGACGGCAAAGCCCATGCCGATGCCCATCACGCCCCAGGTGCCGACGTCCAGACGCTTGCGCGGTTTGTACATGTCAACAATGCTGCGCGTGAAGTCGAGCGTGTTGGCGCCTTCGTTGACCAGCACGGCGTCGGGGTTGTCCTTCATGATGTCGCGCATTACGTTGAGCGCGCTGTGGAAATTCATCGGCGCCGGATTTTTTGCCAGCGTCTCGCCCATCTTGGCAATGTTTTTGGTCTTGCGCTCATCGATGGCGCCCAGCCAGTCGGCGGACGGCTTGGGCCACGGCGTACCTGAAGCACCCGCAGCGTTAATACCGGAGAGCATCGCCGACACGCACGAGCCGATGTCACCGACCACCGGCGCGTCGATGCGCACGTTGCTGTCGGCTTCTTGCGGCGAGATGTCGATCTGCACAAATTTTTGACCGCCCCAATCCTTGTG
>JAYVQD010000298.1:0-1739 GCA_043777275.1 Nitrosomonadales bacterium | reverse complement strand
GCATGGGCGAGAGGGGCGTCAAGCAGCGACTGCCCAGCGCACGACACTCACCGCATCTTTCGCGCCGTGTGTGCGTTAGCGCACAGCGCGAATCCCAGCAGTGCCGATAATTCAGGTACGACTCAGAGTCCGTCTCTCGCGTTAGCGGGCAGCACACTGTGAGCATCGGCCATCGAATCAACCTTGGAGCATCCACACATGAAACCTATTTTCGGCATAAAACGTCAATCACTTGCACAATGCGTTGCGCTCATCCTGTTGGGTAGCGCATCACTCATCCCCGTCAGTAGCGCTCAAAACACCGAGTCCATCTTGAAAACGTCATCGGGTGTGCCCTATGTATCGGGGGGTGTCGGACTGGATTCAATTGACCGACTCAATGCGCTCGCCAGCCAATTTAATCTCAAACTCGTATTCGCCCTGAACACGGGCGTCTACCTGAGTGACGTTAAAGTCACCGTCGCTGACGCACGGGGCACAACGCTGCTGGATACCCAGTCTCAAGGGCCGTGGCTAATGACCAAGTTGCCCGCCGGCAACTACCAAATCGCCGCCACCGTTGCCGGCGTCACCGCACGACGCAACGTCGCCGTCGGCGGGGCACGGCTCAGCACTGTCGATTTCCGCTGGGCGTCCGAATAGCGGCGTCAGCCCGTTACCCACGCCGCAGCGCATGTTGCGCCTGGAAAAGCATCAAGCACCCGGCGCCGGCTTTGCCACCACCGGAGTACCTGCCTGCTGCCGCAAAACCTCTTTTCGCTTCATCTCCAAGTATTGGTTCTGTTCCATCTCATGCAGTTGACGGGGATAACGCTCGATGGCTGTAAACCAGTCACGCAGGCGCTTGTCCATACGTGCCTGCGGCGGCGTTGACAACGCACCGAGATACGCTTCGATCGCGAGGTAGTACCGCATGGTGTTGCGTTCCACCAGTCCCCGCATACCGCCGATATGGACAGGCTGACCATCGGATTGTCTGGCGGCCACAGTGAATCCCACCTTGTTTGCGCCGATAGTGCCCAGATAAGCCTGCATCGCAATCCGTCCCACGACCCCATACCCATACGCATACGACAGGTGAATGAATGTCTGTCCGTTTTCGAGCGATACGGCTTCGAGCACGATGCGGTAGTCGCGTGTGCTGAGCGGCCCCTCGTCCGCGCTCAACTGGACTTGCAGGTAATTGGCCGTTTGCGCGGTGACACGCCAGGCAAAGATCACGCGGTAGGCATCATCCAGCGGCTGATCGAACTTTTTGCCGATGCTGACGTTAAGCGTTTTTCCGCCGTCAACCGCGCGGCAATATTTGGTATTCAGGTGCAGAATCAGAATGTCGCACCAATAGGCGGCATTGTTCAGCGCAGGGCCCACCTTGGCAAACGGATAATCCATCACTGCGTAAATTTCACCCGCTACGCTGCCCGCTGTTTCAGTGGAGTCCAGCGTGAGCGGACTTTTGAAGGGATTGTTACTCAGCCGATCCTGTAACGCGCTGTACTTGGCGCGCAGGGCTTCGGGGGAATCGGCGTGCGCCGTGGCGGCAGTGGCCATGAGCGCTCCCGCGCATAGCGCGAGCGCGAAAAGCCGCATAATTGCCCAGCTGATCGTTGCGGATGGAGGGACGTTCGTTATCGGCGAGGTGTTCATGAATAGCGGGCGCTTGCCACTTAAAGCACGCGTTGCCACAGCCGCGCAGCCATTTCTTTCAGGCGCATGCCGATGGAGCGCCGATTCCATTG
>JAYVQD010000297.1:0-6665 GCA_043777275.1 Nitrosomonadales bacterium | reverse complement strand
TTGCCGATCCACTTTTTGAACAGCGCGAACGATTGCGGCGATTCCAGACTGCTGGCCAGCAGGAACAACAACAACGGCAGCAGCAAAAACAGTATTGCACCACTGGCCCGGTGCAATATGGAGACAAATGCCGGCAACGGCATTCGAATTTGCATCAAATTCAAGTGTTTGGGGCGGCTGGTAGCCATTACATAACTTCTTTCGAGTGTCGATTAACGGATAGCGATAGTGTGGATAGTACGATTAGCACGATTTGTACGATTAGGCGAACGTGCAGACCTGCAAAAACGACGGCAGAAGGCACCCCCGAAGGGGGCCATGCCAAGATGAAAATTTTACCAGCTTTCAGCATGTTGCGGAACAGCATGGCAACCGAAACGCATAACTACTGCTCCAAAGATTGAACCAGGCGTTGGATGCACAACCGTTGTGCGCGATTGCACGCACATGGTGCGGCTGCGCACCTGCAAAGTTGACCCGGCACAGGGGGTTAGCTATCATCGCCGCTCACTTTCGTACCGCTGTTTCGTACCTCACTTTCGTACTTACTTTCGTAATATTGCGCGCGTAGCCCTTTTTGCAATTTTTAATTTTCTCAAGCACGGCTTACGCGAAACTTTTCAGACCCGAAATCCAGGAGTTCCAATATGAAAAAACCCATGCGCGTCGCGGTAACCGGCGCGGCTGGCCAGATCGGCTACAGCCTGTTGTTCAGAATCGCCAGCGGCGAAATGCTCGGCAAAGACCAGCCGGTCATCCTGCAACTGCTGGAAATCCCAGACGAAAAAGCGCAAAAGGCGTTGAAGGGCGTGATGATGGAGCTCGACGACTGCGCGTTCCCGTTGCTCGCCGGCATGATTCCCACCGCCGATCCGAACGTTGCGTTCAAAGATGTTGACGTGGCGTTGCTGGTCGGTGCGCGTCCGCGCGGCCCCGGCATGGAGCGCAAAGATTTGCTCGAAGCGAATGGCAAGATTTTCGGGCCGCAAGGCAAAGCGCTGTCAGACCACGCCAGCCGCGATGTCAAAGTGCTGGTGGTGGGCAACCCCGCCAACACCAACTGCCTGATCGCGATGAAAAACGCGCCAGGCTTGAAGCCGTCGAATTTCACCGCCATGATGCGTCTCGATCACAACCGTTCGCTCACACAAGTGGCGCAAAAAATCGGCAAGCCGGTGGCGAGCATCAAGAAATTGCACGTGTGGGGCAACCACTCCGCGACGCAGTACCCGGACGTTTTCACCGCCGAAGTCGACGGTCAAAAAGTATGGCCGATGATTAACGACCAAAAATGGCTTGAAGACGACTTCATCCCCACGATCCAAAAACGCGGCGCGGCGATCATCGACGCACGCGGCTTGTCGTCGGCGGCCAGTGCGGCCAACGCGGCCATCGAACACGTGCGTGACTGGGTATCCGGCACGCGCGACGGCGATTGGGTGAGCATGGGCATCGCGTCAGACGGCAGCTACGGCATCCCCGACGGCGTGATCTACGGCTATCCGGTGACGTGCAAGGGCGGCAAATTTGAAATCGTCAAAGGACTGGAGGTCAGCGAATTCAGCCGTGGCCGCATGCAGGCCACGCTCAAGGAACTCACCGAAGAGCGTGACGCCATCAAACATCTATTGGGCTAAGTATTTGTTTTTAAACAATAAAGCTGACTTCGGTATGATGTCCGCTTTTTTTGTTTTGGAACCTGAAAGGACATCACCATGAGCAGCAACGACACACCGATCGTCAGAGCCAAAAAAGGCGTTGCCTTATCCGGCATCGCCGCCGGCAGCACCGCGCTGTGTACCGTCGGACGCAGCGGCAACGATTTGCACTATTGCGGCTACGATATCTACGACATCGCCGAAACCTGCGAGTACGAAGAAATCGCGTATTTGCTGATTCACGGAAAGCTGCCCAACGCCGCCGAACTCGCCAATTACAAGGCGAAACTCAAAACGCTGCGTGGTCTGCCCACTGTAGTGAAGCAAGTATTGGAAGCCCTGCCCGCTGCCGCGCACCCGATGGACGTGATGCGTACCGGCTGCTCGGCGCTGGGCTGCGCGCTGCCCGAAAAAGAAGATCACAACGTGCCCGGCGCGCGTGACATCGCCGACCGGCTGATTGCCTCGTTCGGCTCCATGCTGCTCTACTGGTATCACTACAGCACCAACGGCCGCCGCATCGAAGTGGAAACCGACGACGACTCCATCGGTGGGCACTTTCTACATCTGCTGCAAGGCCGCGCGCCGCAAGCGCCTGCCGTGCGCGCCATGCATACCTCGCTGAACCTTTACGCCGAGCATGAATTCAACGCCTCCACCTTCGCCTGCCGCGTGGTGGCAGGCACCGGCGCCGACATGCACTCCGCCATCGTCGGCGGCATCGGCGCACTGCGCGGCCCCAAGCACGGCGGCGCCAACGAAGTCGGTTTTGAAGTGATGAACCGCTACGAGACGCCCGACGACGCCGAAGCCGACATCATCAACCGCGTGCGCAACAAAGAAACCATCATCGGCTTCGGCCATGCGGTCTACACCGTGGCCGACCCGCGCAACAAAATCATCAAGGAAGTGGCGCGCAAACTCTCTGCCGACACCGGCGACCTGAAAATGTTCAACATCGCCGACCGCATAGAAGCCGTGATGATGCGCGAGAAAACCATGTTCGCGAACCTCGACTGGTTCTCGGCGGTGTCCTATAACAAGCTCGGCGTTCCGACGCTGATGTTCACGCCGATATTCGTCATCTCGCGCACCGCAGGCTGGGCCGCGCACGTAATGGAGCAACGCATTGATAACAAACTCATACGGCCGACGGCGGTGTATACCGGGCCGGAGAATCGCAAGTTCGAGCCGCTGAGCAAGCGATAAGAACAAATTATTCGCCACAGGTGAACACAGATTTACACAGATAACGTCAAACGCAGCCACTGGGGATTTTGACCGTGATCTTATCTGTGTAAACCTGTGTTCATCTGTGGCAAAAACGTTTTTGACTTAAGGAATTTAAATGTCCGCCGCAATCTCTAACACCCGCACCAAACCCGATAAAGTCCTCACCGACATCGCCACCTACGCGGCGAAATATTCGATCAAAAGCGCCGAGGCCTACAACACCGCGCGCCTGTGTCTGATGGACACGCTGGGCTGCGGCCTTGAAGCACTGTCGTACCCCGCCTGCACCAAGCTGATGGGGCCTATCGTGCCCGGCACCGTTGTGCCCAACGGCGCCAAAGTGCCCGGCACCTCGTTTCAGCTTGATCCGGTCAGCGCCGCATTCAACATCGGCTGCATGATCCGCTGGCTGGATTTTAACGATACCTGGCTCGCCGCCGAATGGGGACACCCGTCCGACAACCTCGGCGGCATCCTCGCCACCGCCGACTGGCTGTCGCGCAACGCCATTGCGGCAGGCAAGAAGCCGCTGACCATGCGCGATGTGCTCACCGGCATGATTAAGGCGCACGAAATTCAGGGCGTGATTGCGCTGGAAAACAGTTTCAATCGCGTGGGCCTCGATCACGTGGTGCTGGTGAAAGTGGCTTCCACCGCCGTGGTCGCCCACATGCTCGGATGCAGCTATGACGAAATCGTCAACGCCGTATCGAATGCGTGGATCGACGGCCAATCGCTGCGCGCCTACCGTCATACGCCGCAAGCGGGCTCGCGCAAATCGTGGGCCGCGGGCGACGCCACCAGCCGCGCCGTGCGTCTGGCACTGATGGCGCACAAGGGCGAGATGGGCTACCCCTCGGCGCTGACCGCGAAAACCTGGGGCTTTTACGATGTGCTGTTCAAAGGCCAGCCGTTCAAGTTCACGCAATCGTATGCGTCATACGTGATGGAAAACGTGCTGTTCAAGATTTCTTTCCCGGCTGAGTTCCATGCGCAAACCGCGGTGGAATGCGCGGTCACGCTGCACCCTGATGTGAAAGATCGCCTGAACGACATCAAAAAAATCGTCATCACCACCCACGAATCCGCCATCCGCATCATCGACAAAAAAGGCCCGCTCAATAATCCCGCCGATCGCGACCATTGCATTCAGTACATGTGCGCCATCGGTCTGATTAAGGGCAACCTCACTGCGGTCGACTACGAAGAAGATGTCGCGCGCGACCCGCGCGTCGATGCGCTGCGCGGCAAAATGGAGTGCGTCGAGAAAAAAGAATGGACGCAGGATTATCTCGATCCGAAAAAGCGCTCCATCGCCAACGCGATACAGGTGTTTTTCAAAGACGGCAGCAAGACCGCCAATGTCGCCGTCGAATACCCCATCGGTCACCGCCGCCGCCGCAAGGACGGCATACCGCTGCTCGAAGCCAAATTCAGAACCAATCTCGCGCGGCGCTTTGCCGACAAACAACGCGCGGCCATTTACGCGCTCTGCAACGACCAGAAAAAACTGGAAGCGACGCCGGTACATGAGTTTGTCGACCTGTTCACCATCTAATACGAAAGGAAGATGCCATGATTCGCTACGCGTTGATTGCCTCCGCCGGATTATTCGCAGCCCACGCTGCTGCACAAGAAATGCCCAAGATGAAACCCGGATTATGGGAAACCACGACATCAACTGCTGCGCAAAAAGGGGCGCCCAACCAGTCGTCCAAATCAAGTATGTGCATCAACGAAGCCGTGCAAAAAGAAATGATGGATTTCAGCAAAGGGATGGGCGCCCAGTGCAGCAAAAACACCACGCGCCGCGACGGCAACAAATACATCGGCGAGGCCGAATGTACCTTTGGCGGATCAGCGATGAAGTCGCAGTCCGTTGCAACCTTCAGCGGCGATACTTCCTATCGCGTCGAATCGCGCTCGACGTTTTCGCCGCCGATGAGTGGCATGAGCGAATCCAATACCACACAAGAAGCAAAATATGCAGGGGCCTGCCCCGCCAACATGAAGCCCGGCGACATGAACATGGGCGGACGCATGATGAATATTTCAGACATGGCAAAGATGATGAACAAGGGCGCGAAGAAGTAACCAGCGCCCCACCTTCCCCACCGGCCCATCAGCCGCGAATCGCCGCGTTCACCCTCGGCATCACCTGTTCCGCCATCAACTGCATCGAGCGGCGCGCGAGTTTGGGGTCCACCCAGTCGTGCCCGCAGTACAGCAGCGTGCCGAAGTCGCCGATGGTGTCGCGGAACTTGAGTATTTGTTCCACCACGGAATCGACGCTGCCTGCAATCACCAGCGTATCGAGCAAAAATTCCACCGTCAGCGCGGAGTCCGGCATCGACAAATCGGGCTTGTAAATGTTGGCGCTGCCGCGCGCGAGTCGCTTGGTCAGCAGATTCCAGAAATAAAATCCATACGGGCCTTCGCGGGTTTTGGCGTAGCGTTGTGCCGTCGCGTCGTCATCCGCGACGAAGATGCTTTTGCACACACGCCAGTCTTGACGATCCGACTTGAGGCCCGCCAATTCGCAGCCTTTCTCGTAGCCGGGAAAATGCGTTGCCACCCAATTCGGCTGCAAAAAATTCGCCGAAATCGGTTTCCAGCCGCGCTGCGCGGCAGCCACAATGCCCTTCGAGTAAGGCTCGACCACGGTGACCACAATCGGCGGATGCGGCAGTTGATAGGGTTTCAACATCTCGCCCTGACCGACACCGGGAATAGTTGTCTCACCGGTGGTGATATTCCAGAACTCGCCTTTGAGATCGTAAGGCGACTTGCCAGCCCAGATGCCGAGGATGTGATTGATCGACTCGACAAACATCTTGGTGCGGTCATTCTTGATGTTGCCAAACACCTCTTGATCCGAACGCAATCCGCCCGGCCCGATGCCAAACAGAAAACGCCCTTCAAGCATGTGATCGACCATCGCCACATTCGCCGCCACCGCCGCCGGATGACTATTCGGCAGATTCACCGTGCCGCTGCCGAGTTTGATCTGTTTGGTTTCGTGCGCGAGACTGGCGATGAACGCCAGACACGACGGAATGTTCTCGCAGATATCCGTGGTGTGCTCGCCGATGAAAGCGTCGGTGTAGCCGAGCTTATCCGCGAGCAGCACCGCTTCGCGATCCTCTTTCAGCGTCTGCGTGTAGTTGCGCTCCGGCGGGTGGATGGGCATGGTGAAGAAGCCGAGTTTCATAGAAGTCCTATAAATATAGTTTATAAACAAATACTTACGTAAATAATGGCAACACAGTGCGTACGCTTTTTACTGACCCGCACGGCAAAGTATATACTGTGTGTGTATAACTACTTGGAGCGCCCATCATGCAAACCACGCGCGTATTCACCAATGGCAACAGCCAAGCGGTGCGGCTGCCCATCGATTTTCGTTTTGAAGGTGGAGAAGTCGTCATCAAGAAAGTAGGCGATATGGTCATACTGTTTCCCAAGAAATACAAGGGCGCGCGTTTCAAGGAAATGCTGGATGCGTTCGACGCCGATTTCCAGATCGAGCGCTCACAACCGGCAACCGCCGAACCCCGCGACTTTGGCGGTGCATGAGCGCGCCTTATCTGCTCGATACCGATGCCTGCATTTACCTGATCAACCGGCGTGCCGGTCACGAACGGCTGCTGAGTCATTTTGAAAAACTCGAATACGGCGACGTCCTGATCTCATCGATCACTGCCGCCGAGCTCGAATACGGCATCGCCAAAAGCAAACGTGGCGCGGACAACCGCAATCGCTACGGATTGTTCA
>JAYVQD010000296.1:0-6673 GCA_043777275.1 Nitrosomonadales bacterium | reverse complement strand
CCGGACAAGTCTAAAAACCCGCGACATTACCAAGGCGTCAGATTGACAAACGAAAGCGAGACAGGTAACGTTGTCACTGTTGTATCGCGCCGATTTGAGATCAGCTTGCGGGCGCGTAATAAATCCGGCTAAAGAGAAGGTAATTGCGGCGTAGGCAGTTACGACTCAAACCCGGTGTAGCGAAAGCTTACCGGGTTTTTGTTTTTTTGCCGGTGCAGCGAAAGTTAACCGGGTTTTTGTTTTTTAAGAGGCTATTTTATGAATAACGTGACGAAGAACGGATTCACCACCACCATTCTGCATTCCGATCTGGAAGCGCCGATCGAGCATTACTCGGTGCATAAGCCGATGCATGCTGCGGTGGCGTTCGGCTATCCCGACGCGCGTGAGTTGGCCCGTGTGTTCAAGGGCGAGGCCGCCGGCTACGCCTACGGTCGCCAGGGCAACCCCACCACCGCCGCGCTGGAATCGAAGGTGAGCAAGATGGAGGACGGCATCGGCACGGTGTGCTTTGCCACCGGCATGGCCGCGATTGCGTCTACCTTTGTCGCGCTGTTGCGCGCGGGCGATCATGTGGTGTCGAGTTCGTTTCTGTTCGGCAATACCAACAGCTTGTTTGGTACCTTCAATACGCAAGGTTACGAGATCAGCTTCGTCGATCCGACGGCAGTTGAAAACGTCGCGCGCGCGATCCGGCCCAATACGCGCATGGTGTTCGTCGAAACCATTGCCAACCCGCGCACGCAGGTGGCAGACCTCACGCGCATCGGCGAGCTGTGCGCGAAGCACGGTTTGATCTATGCGGTGGATAACACCATGACGTCGCCGTATCTGTATCGCCCGAAGCGCGACAAGGCGAGTCTGGTCATCAATTCGCTGACCAAGTACATCGGCGGCCACGGCAATGCACTGGGCGGCGCGGTGACGGACACCGGGCTTTACGACTGGACGACGTATTCGAATATTTACGACAACTATAAAAATGCCAAGCCGGCACTGTGGGGCATCCAGCAAATCCGCAAAAAAGGATTGCGCGATATCGGCGCCACGCTGGCGGCTGAACCCGCGCATCGCATTGCCACCGGCGCCGAAACGCTGGCGCTGCGCATGGAGCGCTCATCCGGCAATGCGCTGGCGCTGGCGCGCTTTCTTGCAGCGCATCCCAAGGTGACGAAGGTTTATTACCCCGGCCTCGCGGATCATCCGCAGCACAAGCTGGCGAGCGAACTGTTCAAGTGTTACGGCGCGCTGATGAGCATCGAACTTGCGGAGGGTATCGACTGTTTTGATTTTCTGAACCGGCTGGAGCTGGTGATTTCATCCAGCCACCTCGGCGACAATCGCACGCTGGCGATACCGATTGCGCAGACGATCTATTGGGAAATGGGTGCCGCGCGGCGCGCTGAAATGGGCATTGCGGAATCGTTGATTCGATTGTCTATCGGCATTGAAGATGAAGTTGATTTGATTGGCGATTTCCGGCAAGCGCTGGATAAATCGTAAAAAATCAATAAAAACAAATACTTACGTTATATTCGCACCATGGGTGACGGTACGCGATCGGGATTCAGTCCAGCAAACGTATAGCCTCGCAGCCACTGGCATCGCAGCGTAAATAACTGCCGCGCTGGTACCAATCCGCCAGCACCCAACGCTCGCACGTGCGCCCATCAATGTTATGCACATGCCGTGCCGGACGATGCGTGTGCCCGTGGATCAGTCGCGGATAACCATGCATGCGCAGAACGGCGGCTACTGCGGCCTTTGAGACATCCATGATGTCAGTGGATTTCTGTTTTTTTACCTGTTCGCTTTTGGCGCGCATGCCGAGCATTTGATCGCGGCGCGCTTGCAAGGGCTGTGCGAGAAATTTGCGCTGATTGTCTGCGTTGTGCGCGTACAGGCGAAACTGCTGGTATTCAAGGTCATCGGTGCAGAGTGTGTCGCCATGCATCAGCAGGGTGCGTGTGCCATGCAAATCCACCGCGGTGGGATCGCTAATCAGGTTGGCGCCGCAGCGCGTGACGAAATCGGCGCCGATCAGCACGTCACGATTGCCATGCATGATGTGTACGCGTGTTCCGCGCGCGGCCAGTGCGGCCAGTGCGCACACCACGGCGTCGTTCAGCGGTTCTTCGCGATCATCATCGCCGATCCAGTATTCAAACAGATCACCGAGGATATAGAGCGCTTCGGCCGCAGGCGCCGTGCCGCGAACAAAGGTGAAAAACTGTTTGTTGATGTGCGGTCTTTCGGCCGCAAGATGCAGATCGGAGATGAGGAGGGTATGGCTCATTCAGGATTGGGGATTGAGTAAACCCGGGTAGCGCCGATGTTACTCAATCCTGACAACGCAATCCTCGATCCTGCCGTTAGACCACTGTTGCTTTTTGAATCATCACATCATCGACCGGCACGTCCTGGTGAAAGCCGCTTTGGCTGGTTTTGACTTTGCCGATTTTGTCCACCACGTCCATGCCGGCGGTGACTTTGCCGAACACGCAATAGCCCCAGCCTTGCGGCGTCGGCGCGGTGTGGTTCAGAAAATCGTTGTCGCTGGTGTTGATAAAAAACTGCGCGCTGGCCGAATGCGGGTCGGAGGTGCGCGCCATGGCGACGGTGTAGTGGTCGTTCTTGAGGCCGTTTTTTGCTTCGTTCTGCACCTTGTTGCGCGCGGACTTTTCTTTCATGCCGGGCGCGAAGCCGCCGCCCTGAATCATGAAGCTGTCGATCACGCGATGGAAAATGGTGTTGTCGTAGTGACCGTCTTTGACGTACTGGATGAAATTGGCAGCCGTTTCCGGCGCTTTGTCGGCGTTCAGTTCGATGGTGATATCGCCGTGACTGGTTTGGAGTTTGATCATTCTGTTCTTTCGCTGGGTGACTATGGGATTACAGGGTTGGCTTACTTTTTGACTGCGGGTTTTGCAGCGGCGTCGATGACGGTTACTTTTTCAATGGTGACGGTCTGCACCGGCACGTTTTGATGTCCCGCGCGGGTGGCCGTGTCAACGTTTCTGATTTTGTTGACGACATCCAGCCCCTTGACCACGCGGCCAAACACGCAGTAGCCGATTTCTTGCGGGCCGGGGCCGCGGAAATCGAGCATTTGGTTATCCACCACGTTGATGAAAAACTGTGACGTGCCCGAGTTTGGATCAGCAGTGCGCGCCATGGCGATAGTGCCGACCTGATTGCGCAGGCCGTTGCCGCCTTCGTGCTTGATGGCATCGCGGGTTTTCTTTTGCTGCATGTCGGGCGTGAAACCGCCGCCCTGAATCATAAAATCGGCGATAACACGATGAAAAATCGTGCCGTTGTAGAAACCGTCTTTCGCGTATTGCAGAAAATTCTTTACGGTCTCGGGCGCATTTTCCGGTTGCAGCTCGATGACGATGACGCCCAGGCTGGTGCGCATTTCGACCTGCGGGTTTTGCGCATGGACGCCACACGAAATAAACAGGGCGAGCGCGGCGAAGGTGGTGCGTAAGGCTAGTAACATAGTGTTTCCATTCATAATAATAAAAAAATGGGCCGAGCGGTTACCTGTTAAACGCAGGCCCCGCCGCGGCGTTTACCGGTGGGAGGGAACCATCTCGTTTACCGTTTTGAGCTTGGCAGGCGCGGTTTTGTTCGCCGCATCGAGCTTGGTGGCTTTTTCATAGGACACCGCTGCCAGACGCGCATAGATGTCGCCCAGATTCTCATGACCGGCGGCGAAGCTGGGCATGGCGCGCACCGCAGTTTCGAGCAGCACGCGCGCCTTGTCGTATTCGCCCTGGCCGGCGTAGATGACTGCGAGATTATTGTACGGCTCGGGCAGTTCGGGGAAATCCTGTGTCAGATCGATGTAGGTGCGCACGGCCTCATCGGTTTTTTTCTGCTGCGTCAGAATCATGCCGCGCAAAAATCGGCCGCGTGCATCTTTGGGGCGCGCCTTCAGCCACGCATTCACACGCTCCATGGCGCGATCGAGCTGGCCCTGGCGAAACAGGGCCGTAGCTTCCTGATAATCGCTGACTTGCGTGGTACCCGAAGGTGGCGTTTGCGCCATGACCGACGTGGTGATGAGCAGTGCAAATGCCACAGTGAGCGTCGCAAGGCGGGTGAGGGGCATGATATAATTTTCGCTGATTATCAGGTACTTAGGGATGTTTCAGGATTCATGAACGAGTAGGGGAACGAGTAGGTTTCCTAACCTGAACAGCCTGGAGATTCTACCAGAACATCGCGTTGCCTCCGTCTGCGGCAGGGTGGCATGCGACTACACTTGGCCCACAGTTTAGCGATATTCCCATGCTCAAGATTTATAACACCCTCAGCCGTAGCAAGCAGACGTTTGTTCCCTTAGCCCAGGGCAAGGTCAACATGTATGTGTGCGGCATGACGGTGTACGACTATTGCCATCTGGGGCATGCGCGCGTGATGGTGGTGTTTGACGTGGTGCGGCGCTGGCTGCGCACGCTGGATTATCAGGTGACGTACGTGCGCAACATCACCGACATCGACGACAAAATCATCAAGCGCGCGCAAGAGAACCAAGAGCCGATGGGCGTGTTGACCGAGCGCTTCATCACCGCCATGGACGAAGACGCCGCCGCGCTCGGCATCGAAAAGCCCGACCACGAGCCGCGCGCCACGCAGTATGTGCAGGGCATGCTCGACATGATCGAGGTGTTGCGCCAGAAAGGCTTGGCCTATGTGGCGAGCGACGGCGACGTGAACTACGCCGTGCGCAAGTTTGAAGGCTACGGCAAGTTGTCAGGCAAATCGCTCGACGATCTGCGCGCCGGCGAGCGCGTGCAAGTCGATATGGCGAAAGACGATCCGCTCGACTTCGTGCTGTGGAAACGCGCCAAAGAGGGCGAGCCGTCATGGGATTCGCCGTGGGGCAAGGGCCGTCCCGGCTGGCACATCGAATGTTCAGTGATGTCGAGTTCGCTGCTCGGCAAGCATTTTGACATCCACGGTGGCGGGCAGGATTTGCAGTTCCCGCATCACGAGAATGAGATTGCGCAAAGCGAAGGCGCGCACCAATGCACGTTTGTGAATACGTGGATGCACAACGGTTTTGTGCGTGTGGACAACGAGAAGATGTCCAAGTCGCTGGGCAACTTTTTTACTGTGCGCGAGATTTTGGCGAAATATGATCCGGAGGTGGTGCGTTTTTTTATTATCCGCGCGCAGTATCGCAGCCCGCTGAATTATTCCGATCATCATCTTGATGACGCCAAGCAGGGGCTGACGCGGCTGTATACGGCGTTGAAGGATTTTGATGTGGTTGCTGGGGATATCGACTGGAGCAACCCGCATGCGGCGACGTTTCGCGATGCCATGAACGACGATTTCAATACGCCGGAAGCGGTGGCGGTGTTGTTTGAGTTGGCGAATGAGATTAATAAGTCGAAGTCGGTTCAAGCGGCGCAGTTGTTGAAATCGCTGGCGGGGGTGTTGGGGTTGTTGCCGAGGAGTTGGCCGGAGTTTTCGCAGGGTTTTATACGCCCAGCGTTTATTGTGTCACCACCGCAAGATATAGGAAATCACGTGGGCAGTGCGGTGGTATTCCCGGCAGCGACCTCGCACACCGTTCCGCGAGACGTGCCGGCTAACTTTGGGAATTACACACCAGAGGACATTCAACGCTTGATTTCTATGCGTGCAGCAGCTCGTCAAGCGAAGAATTTCGCGGAAGGAGACCGCATCCGGAAGCAACTGCTGGACGGAGGAATCGTGCTCGAAGATCATCCGAATAGCCCAACCGCGTGGCGGCGTAGTTAGTTCAAGTAATCGCCGAAATTTCAGATTGTCATTCCCGCGCAGGCGGGAATCCATATGATGATGCAAGTGGCACCTGTGTTATGGGTTCCCGGCTGCGCGGGAACGACGGTATTGGTGTTTGAGAATTGCATTTCTGACCTACCAAGGCTGACCCAGGCATGCCTCTCTCAATACAAAGCGCATTCGGATTCGTAGCTTTGCTAACCCTCACCTGGGCGATCAGCGAAAACCGCCGCACTGTGCCGTGGCGCATCGTGATTTCCGGCGTGCTGCTGATGGTGGTGATGGCGGCGCTGCTGCTGAAAGTGCCGCTGTTCAAGCAATTTTTCTTTTCGCTCAACGACGGACTGATGGCGCTGGAAAAAGCCACCCAGGCGGGTACCTCATTCGTGTTCGGTTATCTCGGTGGTGGCGCAATACCGTTCGCGGAGCAGCCGCAAACGTCGAGCTTCGTGCTCGCGTTTCGCGCGCTGCCGCTGATACTGGTGGTGAGCGCGTTGTCGTCGCTGCTGTTTTACTGGCGTGTGTTGCCGTTTATCGTGCGCTCGATATCGCTGTTCCTTGAAAAAACCATGGGCGTGGGCGGCGCGGTGGGCTTGTCCACGGCGGCGAATGTGGGGTCGCCTCAGAAAACGGAAAATAAAGCACGCTAAGGTCTTTGGCCATCTTCTGCGACGGTGATTCCACTGGCTCAGTGCCAGCTAAGTCTGTTTCCGTAGTCTCTCCATTGCGCAAATTCCTGCGTTCATTTGGAGAATCACCATGAATCGTTACAGCAAATTTTCTCTTCTGGCCGTTGCCATTGCCGCTGCGGGCACCGTTGCCTATGCAGCTACCGGCAGCATGGAAAACGACGCCATGGCCATTGCCAAGGCCAAGATTTCACTGGCCCAAG
>JAYVQD010000295.1:0-6674 GCA_043777275.1 Nitrosomonadales bacterium | reverse complement strand
CATTGCCGAAATACTTGTTGTGATAATCGTAATTGCCCTGCGGCGCTTCAATACGCACCAGCGGCAGCGCCACGTTGTCCAGTATCGCGGCCGTCACTTCGCGCCCGACGATGAATTGCTCTGCGATTACCGTGTCGTCGAGCTTCGCCGCCGCCTCGTACGCCGCAGCGAATTTTTCGACGGAATCCACTTTGGTGATACCGATGCTGGAACCCTCATGCGCAGCCTTAATCATCAGCGGCAAACCCAGGCGCGCGGCCACATCAACGGCGTGCGAGTCCGCCGTCAACAACTCGTACGCCGGCGTCGGAATCCCGGATGCCAGCCACACCAGCTTGGTGCGCCATTTATCCATCGCCAGCGCGCTCGCCATCACGCCACTGCCCGTATAGGGTATGCCGAGATATTCCAGCGCGCCCTGCACCGTGCCGTCTTCACCGAGCCGGCCATGCAGCGCGATAAACACGCGGTCAAAGCGCTGCGCCACCAATTGCCCGATGCTCTGATCGCGCGGATCGAAAGCGTGCGCATCCACGCCTTTGCGCGTTAACGCGGCGAGCACCATGGTGCCGCTCTTGAGCGAAATTTCGCGCTCTGCACTGCGGCCGCCCATCATCACCGCGACTTTTCCGAAGTTACGCATGACACTCATGCACGCTCTCCGATGATGCGCACTTCGCGTTCGAGTTCGACACCAAATTTTTCACGCACCGTGTTTTGCGCGAGGTCGATCAACGCTTCGATATCGGCGGCCTTGGCTATGCCCGCGCCACCGGTGTTGACGATGAAGTTGGCGTGTTTTTGTGAGATTTCCGCGCCGCCGATACGCGTGCCTTTGAGTCCGCAGGCTTCGATCAGCCGCGCCGCGTGATCGTTGGGCGGATTGCGAAACACCGACCCGGCATTGGGCTGCTGCAACGGCTGACTGGTTATCCGTTTACCAAGTAACGCTTTGATTTTATTGCGAGATTTATCACCGCCCGAATCATCCACCGCGCGCGGCACGTTAAAGGTGGCAGCCAGAAAATATTCATTGCCGGGGCCAATCACGCTGCGATAGCCGATCTTGAATTCATTGGCGGCACGCTGCCGCACCACACCGCTGCGGTCGATGGTACGCACCGACGAAACCAGATCCCAGGTCTCGCCGCCATAGCATCCGGCATTCATCGCCAGCGCGCCGCCGACGGTGCCGGGGATACCGGCGAGAAATTCAGCCCCTGCCGCGCCATGCAGCGCGGCGAACCTTGCAACTTTCGGACTGGCAATGCCCGCCTCGGCGTAAATCGCTATGGTGTTTTCCCCCGAATTTTCCAATGAACTCAGCACCCTGATTTGCCGCAACGCCCAATGCGTAAACACAACGGCGGCCCTCACGCCGCCGTCGCGAACCAAGAGGTTACTGCCTAGCCCGCAAAAGTACAAGGGTTCCGTGACAGAAACAGTGCGTAAAAACGCTGCAAGATCATCCACATCCGCCGGAAAATACGCGCGCGCCGCCGTGCCGCCCGCGCGCCAGCTCACGTGCCTGGCCATCGGCTCGTTCAGACGCAACTCTCCGCGCAGGTTTTCCAATTTCAGTGCTTCTGCCATGTTCATCGCCTGCGGTTACCGGTAGACACTAGAACAACAAAACATCATCGCAAAGGCGCAAAGACCCGCCGCAAAGAACTTCTTTGCGTTCCCTTTGCGCCTTTGCGGTAAAGGTTTTTGAGTTTCATTTGGAGGCCGCCACCAATGCCCCCGCCACGCCGCCGATGGAACCCGCACCCATGGTCAGCACCACATCCCCATCGCGCACCACATCCCGAATCGCCATCGGCAACTCGCTCACGCTGTCGATAAACAGCGGTTCGACTTTGCCCTGCACGCGCACCGCGCGCACCAGCGCGCGCCCATCCGCCGCCACAATCGGCGCTTCGCCCGCCGGGTACACTTCGGTCAGCACCAGCGCATCGACGGTGGACAGCACTTTCACAAAATCCTCAAAGCAATCGCGCGTGCGGGTGTAACGGTGCGGCTGGAAAGCGAGCATCAGCCGCCGGCCGGGAAACGCGCCGCGCACCGCCGCCACCGTCGCCGCCATCTCCACCGGGTGATGGCCGTAATCGTCGATCAGCGTGAAGCTGCCGCCGCCAGCCACAGCGACTTCGCCGTGGCGCTGGAAGCGCCGTCCCACGCCTTTAAATTCAACCAGCGCGTGAACAATGCGCTCGTCGGGTACGCCCACTTCCATGCCAACCGCAATCGCCGCCAACGCGTTCAGCACGTTATGAATGCCCGGCAGATTCAGTGTCACCGCCAGATCTGCGGCGGGACTCCCATTGGCGGCACGTACGGCGCGAAAACGCATCTGCCCGCCGCTGTGCTGAATGTCCACCGCGCGTATCTGCGACTCTGGCGACAGGCCGTAGGTGGTGATCGGCTTGGTAATCAGGGGAATAATCGAGCGGATATTGGCGTCGTCCTGGCACAACACCGCCATGCCGTAGAACGGCAAGCGATGCACGAAATCGACAAACGCCTGCTTCAGATTGTCGAGCGAGTGGCCGTAAGTCTCCATGTGATCGGCGTCGATATTGGTCACCACCGACAACACCGGCTGCAAATGCAGAAACGATGCGTCCGACTCGTCGGCTTCGACCACGATGAACTCGCCTGCGCCTAGCCGCGCATTCGCGCCCGCGCTGTTGAGCCGCCCGCCAATCACGAAGGTGGGATCAAGCCCGCCTTCCGCCAGCACACTGGCGGCGAGGCTGGTGGTGGTGGTTTTGCCATGCGTGCCGGCGATGGCAATGCCTTGTTTGAGGCGCATCAATTCGGCCAGCATCAGCGCACGCGGCACCACCGGGATGTGCCGCTCGCGCGCCGCAACCACTTCCGGGTTGTCCGCTTTCACCGCGGTTGAAACCACCACCGCATCCGCGCCTGCAATATGATCGGCCGCGTGGCCCTTGAATACCTTTACACCCAACCCCGCCAAGCGCTGTGTCGTGGCATTCGCGGAAAGATCAGAACCGCTGATTTCGTAGCCCAGATTCAGCAACACTTCAGCAATCCCGCTCATCCCGGCGCCGCCCACCCCTACGAAATGAACTCTTTTGACTTTATGCCGCATGAGCCAACTCCATACAAGTTTGCGCGACCGCCTGCGTCGCATCCGGTTTTGCCGCTGCGCGTGCGGCTTGCGCCATCGCGAGCAACTGCTCGCGCGCGAACCCTTGCAACAATTGCGCCAGTTTTGCGGGCGTGAATTCCGCTTGCGGCACCAAAATCGCAGCGCCGCGCTCCGACAGAAAACGAGCGTTGTGCGTCTGATGGTCGTCCACCGCCGAGGGCAGCGGCACCAGCACCGACGCCACGCCCGCAGCGGCAATCTCGGCGATGGTGGAAGCGCCCCCGCGGCAAATCACCACATCGGCCTCGGCGTAACGCGCTGCCATGTCATCGAGAAAAGGCAATGTTTCTGCCTGCACACCCGCCGCCGCATACGCAGCACGCAGGGCATCGATATGTGCCGCGCCGGATTGATGCGTAACGTGCGGCCGATCGGCATCGGGAATCAACGCCAGCGATTTTGGCAGCGTGCTGTTCAACACCGCTGCGCCCTGACTGCCGCCCAGCACAAGAACCTGCAAGCGATCTCGACGCGCACCCCGCGCACCATAGCGCACGGCAGGCGCAGCCACCGCGCCAATATCCGCGCGCACCGGGTTGCCCACCCATGATGCTAAGTATCTGTTTTTAAAAACATTTGGAAACGCCACTAACACCTTATCCGCCACGCGGGCCAGCACGCGATTGGTCAGTCCCGCCACCGAATTTTGTTCGTGTATCACCAGCGGACGCTTTAACAGTGACGCCATCATGCCGCCGGGAAACGCCACATAGCCGCCCATGCCCAGCACCACATCGGGCCGATGCGCGAAAATCGCGTGCGCGCTTTGCCAGAACGCAATCAGCAAATTGAACGGCAGCATCACGGTGCGCAGCAAGCCTTTGCCGCGCAAGCCGGAAAAACGTATCCACGCCATTACGTACCCGTGCGGCGGCACGATGCGCGCTTCCATGCCGGCTTTTGAACCGAGCCACACAATCGTCCAGCCTTGTTCACGCAAAACTTCCGCGACGGAAATCGCCGGATAAATGTGACCGCCCGTGCCGCCCGCCATAATCATGATGGTGCGGCCCAATGGTTTCATGCCCTAAATCCGCGCGTGATCTGGCGGCCTTCCCAATCGATACGCAACAATATCGCCAGCGCCACACAGGTCGCCGCAATCGCGCTACCGCCGAACGACAGCAGCGGCAACGTCAACCCCTTGGTCGGCAGCACGCCCATGTTCACGCCCATATTGATAATGGCCTGCACGCCTATCCACAAGCCGATGCCCTGCGCCACCAGCGCGGCGTAGTAGCGCTCCTGCAACGCGGCGCGGCGACCGATGGCAAAGGCGCGCTGCACGATCCACGCGAACATGATGACTATCGCCAGCACGCCAACAAAACCGAGTTCTTCGGCGATCACCGCCAGCAGAAAATCGGTGTGCGCTTCCGGCAGATAAAATAATTTTTCCACGCTGCCGCCCAGGCCGACACCGAACCACTCGCCGCGCCCGAACGCGATCAACGCATGCGACAACTGGTAGCCCTTGCCATACGGATCAGCCCACGGATCCATGAAACCGATCACCCGCTGCATGCGGTACGGCGAAAACATGATGAGCGCCAGAAACGCGGCCAACAGCATCGCCAGCAAACCGGCAAACAGCTTCCAGTTCATGCCGCCCAGAAACAGAATGCCCATCGCGATCACGGTAATCACCGCGAACGCACCGAAGTCGGGTTCCTTGAGCAGCAGCGCGCCGGCAACAAACATCACCGCGAACATCGGCAGAAAACCTTTGGTCAGACTGTGCATCAATGCGGCCTTGCGCACCGTGTAATCGGCGGCGTAGAGCACCGCGAACACCTTCATCAGCTCCGACGGTTGCAGATTGATGACCACCAGCGGCAACCAGCGCCGCGCGCCGTTCACTTCGCGTCCGATGCCGGGCACCAGCACCAGCGCCAGCAACACCAGACCGACAACGAATAAATACGGCGCCGCCTGCTGCCAAAACCGGATCGGAAACTGAAACGCGATCACACCCATCACCACGCTTAAAGCCACAAACGCGGCATGGCGCATCAGATAATAGGTTTGCTGATGACCGGTGCCGCGCCCACCCTCGGCGATGGCGATGGACGCCGAATACACCATCACCAGCCCCAGGCCCAGCAACAACACCGTGAGCCACACCACGATGCCATCAAACTCCGCGGTGGCGGGCTGCTGGCGGACGCCGGTGTAGAACATCTCAGGCCACCCGTCCGCTGCGTTGCACCGCGAGTTGCCGCACCGCATCGGCAAACACCTCGGCGCGATGAATATAGCTGCGGAACATGTCGTAGCTGGCGCACGCGGGTGACAGCAACACGGCGTCACCAGCGCGCGCGGCAGCGTAGGCCACCGCGACGGCTTCGGTCATATCGGCTGCGCGCAGCAACGGGACGTTCGTCGCTTGCAGCACGTGCTCGATCTGCGCCGCATCGCGTCCGATCAACACCACTGCGCGCGCGCGCGCAGCGCATGCTGCCGCCAACGGCGAAAAATCCTGCCCTTTGCCATCGCCCCCGGCGATCAACACCACCGGTTGTTGCATGCCTTTTAAGGCCGCAACGGTGGCCCCGACATTGGTGCCTTTGGAATCGTCGTAAAACGTTACCTCATTGATCTCATTTAGTTTCTGCACACGGTGCGGCAAGCCTTTAAACGCACGCAAGGCACGCACCAGCGCATCGTCCGGCACACCGATCGCATGGCACAACGCGCCCGCCGCCAACGCATTCGCGGCATTGTGCAATCCGGCCAGCGGCAGCTCGGCCACCGGCATCAATCGCGTATTGCCGTGCGCGAGCTCCAGTGCGCCCTGCGCGCCGGCCAGCCCCCACTCCGTGTCCGACATCGGCGCGGCATAGCCGAAGGACACGAATGTCCGGCCTGGACGTGCCGCCGCCAGACTGTGCTCGTCGTCACGATTGAGCACCTGCACGCCCGTTTTTTTGTCCATCCCCGCAAAAATACGCGCCTTGGCGGCAGCATAATCGGCAAAGCGGTCGTAGCGATCCATGTGGTCTTCGCTCAGGTTCAGCATCGTCGCCGCAGCGGGTTCGAGACTGACCGTGGTTTCGAGTTGAAAGCTCGACAGCTCCAGCACGAAGACATCGGGCATGCCGCGCGAGTTTTCACTGTCGTCAATTTGCGTCAGCACATCAAGCACCGGCAAACCGATGTTGCCCGCGACCACCGTATCCAGACCCGCGCTGATACACATATCGCCGCACATCTGAGTGACTGTGCTTTTGCCGTTGGAACCGGTAATCGCGATCACGCGCGCCGTTGCGTTGCGCGCGCGCAGCGCCTGGGCGAACAGTTCCACATCGCCCACCACCGGCATGCCGCGCCTGATCGCAGCGGCCAACTCGCCACTGCGCGGATCAATACCGGGACTGACCGCGATCAACGCCGCGTCATCAAAGTCTGCTCGCTGGAACGGGCCCGCGCGCACACGCACCTGCGGCCATTCCTCGCTAAGCTGTTGCGCATACGGCGGCACGGCGCGCGTATCGGC
>JAYVQD010000294.1:0-6675 GCA_043777275.1 Nitrosomonadales bacterium | reverse complement strand
CCTCCCGGTTCGGCGCCCTGGCTTACCAGCGCCTGATTGACGTCTGGCGACTTTAACGCGGATCGGGTTTCTTTCAGCAGGCGGTCCATCACCGGTTGGGGCGTTCTTGCGGGAACGAGCAATCCAGACCAGGAGCTTGATTCGAAACCCGGATACGACTCGGCAATCGTTGGCATTTCCGGCAGCGCCGGCGCGCGCTTTAGACTGGTGATGGCAAGCCCACGTACCTTCCCGCTCTTAACGTGCGGCATCGTCGAGACAGTGCTGCTGAACAGCATCTGTATTTGCCCGCCGATCAGATCGATGAATGCCGGCCCGCTGCCTTTGTACGGCACATGCGTCATCTGCAGGTTCGCCGCCGATTTCAGCAGTTCAGTCGTGAGATGTATGGAACTGCCCGCGCCTGACGATCCGTAATTCAACAATCCCGATTTGTTGCGGGCGAGGGCGACGAATTCGGCAACAGAATTCGCGGCCACGGAAGGATGTATGCCCAGCATGAACGGCGTCGCGGTAATCATCGTGACCGGCGAAAAATCCTTGATGGGGTCGTAGGGCAGCTTCGGGAACAGGCTGGGATTCACGGCATGCGTGGTGGAGATCAACAGCAGTGTATGCCCGTCAGGCGGTGATTTCGCCACGAGTTCGGTGCCGATGATCGTGGTGGCGCCACTGCGATTGTCGATCACCACGGGTTGGCCCAGGCTGTCCGTCAATTGCCGTCCGAGCATGCGGCCGATGGCGTCGCCGGGGCCGCCAACGCCGAACGGCACCACGAATCGGATGGGCTTGTGCGGATAGTTTTGTGCCGAAGCCGCGCCGGGCAGCAGTTCAAGCACCAAGGCGGCAATGGCTGCATATCCCATGCGCCGCATCAGATCACCTTCTCTGCGGCAAGCTGATCAATCTCTGACTCGGTCAACCCAAGGACGCTGCTCAATATCTCGCGCGTATGTTCGCCCAGTGCCGGAGCGGGGCGCTCATATTGCGGCGGTGTTTCCAGCAGGCGCGCGGGATTCGCCAGCGCGGGAACCGAACCCGCGCGCGGATGCGGAATTTGCACTTGCATGCCGCGCGACTGTACATGCGGATCGTCAAACACCTGCTGGATATTATTCAGCGGGCCGCAGGGCACGCCGAGTTGTGTGAGGCTGGTTATCCATTCTCCGGCGGTTTTCTGCGCGAAGGCTTTTTCGAGTTGCGGAATCAATGCATCGCGATGCTGGACACGCAGCGGGTTGGTCAGAAAACGCGGGTCTTGCGGCAACTCGGGAAAGCCCAGCAGCGTGCAGAGTTTTGCAAACTGCCCGTCGTTGCCTACCGCCACCACCATGGGGCCGTCCTTGGCCTGAAACATTTGGTACGGAACGATGCTCGGATGGCCCGTTCCCATGCGCTTGGGAATAATGCCGCCGATGAGGTAGTTCATATTGATGTGCGAGATCGTCGCGATGGTGGTGTCGAGCAGCGACATATCAATGTGCTGGCCCGTGCCGGATTTATCGCGCTCCGCGAGTGCGGTCATCACCGCGAAGCTCGAATAGATGCCGGTGATTACATCGCAAATGGCGAGACCCACTTTGGCGGGGCCGCCACCTGGCAATTCGTCCGGCCCGCCGGTAAGACTCATCAGTCCGCTCATCGCCTGAAAAATGTAGTCGTAGCCGGGACGGTTGCGGTAAGGCCCGGTCTGGCCGAATCCTGTAATCGAGCAATACACGATGCGCGGGTTCACGGCGCGGATGGCTTCGTAATCCAATCCATAGCGCTTCAGATCGCCGACCTTGTAATTTTCAATCAGAACGTCGGATTGCGCGGCGAGTTTTTTTATCAACGCCTGGCCGAAAGGCGTGGCGATGTCGATAGTGATCGAACGCTTGCCGCGATTGATCGACATGAAGTAAGCGGAGTCGTCTGTGTCGTGGCCGGTCGCATCTTTCACGTAGGGTGGGAATGTGCGGGATTCATCCCCGTGGTGAGGCCGCTCCACTTTGATGACATCGGCGCCGAAGTCGGCGAGATTTTGCGCGAGAAAAGGGCCGGCGAGGACGCGGCTCATGTCGAGCACGCGCAGATGATCGAGGGCTTTGCGCGCCATATTAGCGTCCCGTGAAACGCGGCTTGCGTTTTTCCTTGAAGGCCGTGACGGCCTCCTGATGATCGGCACCGATATTGGTCATCGCTTCGTACGCCAGTGAGGCATCCAACATCGAATGCGCCAACTGGCGCAGCGGAATATTGATGCTCGCTTTGGTCCACTTGATCGCTTTGGTCGGCCCATTCGCGAGCTTTTCCGCCAAGGCATTGACCTTGGCATCCAGTTGATCGCGCGGCACGGCGTGATTGATGAGGCCGATGCGCTCGGCCTCTTTGGCGTCGAGCACGTCGCCGGTCAATAAGTATTCCTTGGCGCGCGCATAACCGATCAGTTGCGGCCAGATGATCGCGCCGCCGTCACCGGCGACGTAACCCATCTTCACGTGCGGATCGCAAAAGCGTGCGTCGTCCACCGCAATGCTGATATCGCACAGCAAGGCCAGCGTTGCGCCGAGGCCGATGCAGTCGCCGTTGATACGCGCGATCACCGGTTTTTCCAGATCGAGCAAGCCGAAAATCATCTGCTTCATTTCCAGATTTTTCTGGTTGAACAGCTCCGGGTCGTCGATGCGCTTTTGCATCATCGGAATGTCGCCGCCAGCGGAGAATACATCGCCCGCTCCGGTGAAAATGATGACGTCTGAGTCGTGGTCAAGCTGCACCTGATACCACAGCCGCGCGAGTTCGTTGTGCAGCTCGTAGTGAATCGGGTTCATCGGCGGGCGGTTGAGCGTGATCGTCAGGATTTTGCCCTTCCGCTCGATCTTCATGTGCTTGTATGCTGAATAATCCATCGCTGTTCTTTCTTGAGTTATTCGTTGCGTATGTTCGCTACTTTTGCCGCTTTGCTCCACTGCTCGCGCTCGGATTTCAGAAACGCCGCGAACTGTTCCGGCGAACTCGCAACGCCTTCGGTGCCATCCTGCGCCAGCCGCGACGCAACGTCCGGTCTTTGCACGGCCTTGACCACTTCGCGATACAGGCGATTTACGATAGGGCGCGGCACGCCACGCGGCGCCAGCAGGCCGTGCCACTGGGTGACGATGTAGCCGGGTACGCCGGCTTCGCTCATGGTCGGTAAATCGGGCGCAGCTTTGACGCGCGCGGCGCTGGCGACCGCCAATGCGCGCAGCTTCTGTGCGCGCACTTGCCCATACACCGAGCCGCCGCTCAAGAAAGCAATTTGAATTTGCCCGGACAGCAATTCGGTGAGCGCGGCACCCACGCCTTTGTACGGCACATGGGTGAGCCGCGTGCCGGTGGCGTTGGCGAGCAACTCGGTGGCCAGATGGCCGAGCGAGGCATTGCCGGTCGAGGCGTAACTGAGTTTTGACGGATTCGCTTTTGCGTAGGCGACGAACTCTTTTACCGATTTGGCCGGCACCGAGGGATGCACGGTGAGGATGTAGGGGCTTTGCGCCAATTGCGAAACGGCATCGAAATCGCGATACAAATCGTAGCGCGTTTTATTGACGACACCGTAAACCACCAGGCTCGCGGAAAGCATCATCACGGTGTAACCATCCGCCGGCGCCAGTGCGGTGATCTCCGCGGCAATGCTGCCGCTGGCGCCCGCGCGGTTATCCACCACCACGCTTTGTCCGAGCGATTCGGTCATTGCGGTTGCCGCCAGACGCGAGACAAAATCCAGACCGCCGCCCGCGCCGGATGAAACGATCATGCGGATGGGTTTTGTGGGATAGCTCGCAGTGGGTTGCGCGGCGGCGTCAGGTGCGGCAACCATCCATGCGCCCGCCAATGTCATGATGCCGTGGGTGACGAAGGATGTTTTCAATTCGTGTTCTCCGAGTGCGGTCAGCGTTCGCAATGGTAGGCGATGGCCGGCGAAGGCGCGCTGTAATAGTGGATATGGTAACGTAACTACAAATTTTAATTCGGATTCATCCTTCCATGCGGTGCGTTACATTGCGCACATTGCCAACGCTGTCATTCCCGCGCAGGCGGGAATCCATAGGGTGGTGGAACGAGTGAATGTGTTATGGGTTCCCGCCTGCGCGGGAACGACAGTGTTGATGTTGTGATTGTTTCATCTGGGCCTGATTAGAAACTGGAGAGCCGATGTCCGCAGTCCCCGTGTTCGCCGCAGGCAACTATCGCTACATCAAAGCGGTGTTTCAGTACTCCGGCGGCGTGGCGGCTGAACCGGGCTTTGAAATCGAGCGCGCGCGCTTTTTCAAGCCGTTGCCGCTGGCGGATGCGTTTGCAGCTGTCGAGGCGCATCTCAAGCATATCGGCCGGCCCAACACCGCGTTTGCCGCTTGCGAATTGCGTTCACCCGCGCAGTTTACCGATCAGGGGTTCATCGATTTCAACAAGGCGTATGTGACCACGCTGGTGCGCTGGGGCATTTATCAGGGCGCTCAGGGTAGCGAAGGGCCGGTGAATCCGGTGGCGCGCACCAATGTGTGTCCGGTGTATGGCGCACCCGCAGCGCCGGTGATGACGGCGTTTTCGTACACCGTGCCGGCGCAGCAACTGCGGCGCGGCACTTTCATCCTTGCCGGCGGCGGCGAGGCGCGCGCGCACGGCGGCACGTATCGCGAGCGCATCGTGCGGCTGGGCGACACCTCGCCCGAAGGTTTGCGCGAAAAGGTTTTGTTCGTGGCGGCGGAAATGGAGCGCCGTCTCGCGCTGCTTGGGTTTACCTGGGCGGATGCGATTCACACGCAGGCGTACACCGTGCAAAATATCGGTCATCTCGTTGGCGAAGTGCTCGCGGCGCGGGGTGCGTGCAACGCGGGGCTGACCTGGCACTACGCGCGCCCGCCGGTGATCGATCTCGAATTTGAAATGGATGTGCGCGGCGCGGCGCGCGAAATCGTTTTGTAAATTTAATCAACAGGGAGCCTTCGTGCAACAACTCACCAAAAACGTCTACGTTGAAACCTGCATTCGCGGCTGCAATCACGGCTTTGTCACCACCAGCGACGGCGTGGTGCTGATCGACACGCCGCACAAGCCGAGCGACGCGGTGAAATTAAAGGCCGAGATCGCCAAACACGGCAAGCTGCGCTACATCATCAACACCGAACCGCACGGCGACCACTGGACCGGCAATGCGTACTTCGATGTGCCGGTAATCGCGCACGAGGGCGTGCGCACGCGCATTCTCGGCACCGACATGGCGGCGCACGTGGCGCGCGTTTCGACCTTCGGGCCGGAAGAACCCGGCTTGCTCGCGGGGTACCGGCCGAACGCGCCGATCATCACCTTCAAGAACGGCATGACCATGCATGTCGGCAATCACACGTTTGAAATGATCCACATGCCGGGACACACCATGTCTCAGGCGGCGATCTGCATCAAGGAAGAGGGCGTGGTGTTCACCAGTGACAATATTTTTCACAAGGTGCAAACGTGGTTGCAGGAAGCCAATCCCGATCTGTGGCTGATGTCGCTGGAGTCACTGCGTAAACTGAAGGAAGAAATCTTCGTGCCGGGTCACGGCGATATCTGCGGCAAAAGTTATCTCAACGAACAGGGTGCATTCATTCAGGAGTGGAAGGCGTATGTGAAAGACGGCATTGATCGCGGCATGACGCGCGACGAAGCCATTCTTCAGCTTACCGCGATGACCGACCGCTATCCGATGGATGTGGGGCAGGACGGCATGTCGCCCGCCGTGCAGAAAATGAACGTGGGGAACCTCTACAACTATCTCACCGGCGCAACAACCTAAATGGCCGATGCCGGCGCGGCCCATCGCGTGCTGTGGGGCGTCGGCACCTCGCGCACGCTGCGCGCGCACTGGATGCTCGCTGAACTGGATTTGCCGTATCAGCGGCGGGCGATTACCTCACGCTCCAGCGAAACGCAGACACCCGAATACACGCAGCTTAACCCCAGCCAGAAAATTCCTGCGTTGCAGGAAGGCGATTTCGTGTTGACCGAAAGTGCGGCCATCGTCAACTATCTCGGCACGACCTATGGCGCGGCGAAGCATTTATGCCCGCCCGCCGAGCCGCGTGAACGCGCGCGCTACGACCAGTGGTGTTTTTTTGTGATGATGGAGCTCGATGCAAACACCTTGTATGTGATTCGCAAGCACGAAGACCTGCACAACCTTTACGGTGAAGCGCCGAACGCACTGCAAGCCGCGCGAGAGGGGTTTGCACGGCAGGCGCGTGCCGCCGCGACACGGCTTGCGATCAGCGGCCCGTACGCGTTGGGTGAACACTTCAGCGGCGCGGATATTTTGTTGACGACGTGCCTGAACGGCGCGATCCGCCGCCACATTGAATTGCCTGATGCGTTGCATGCGTATCACAAGCGCACCACGGCACGCGAGGCGTATCAACGTGCGCAACGCCTGAATCAGCGCGATCAGTACGATGAGAAGTAAAAATACTCAATAAAAACAAATACTTATGATATAGTGTGCGCTGTGCCTTGCCATCGTGCGCTGCCATCCCTGCGGCGCGCGTTGATGTGGCTGCGCTGATTTTTCTCAATATTTCTCACTAGCAGCCTGTCGGACTTGACCTGAATAATCGATGAGCCGACGAACTTAGAAGGGGCTTGCGCGTCGTTTTATGCATTATTGATATTATTTATCCA
>JAYVQD010000293.1:0-6711 GCA_043777275.1 Nitrosomonadales bacterium | reverse complement strand
CGCAGGCCCACATCGCCGGTGTGCTGGTGTCGGAGATGATAAGCGATGGCCTCGAAACCATCGTCGGCGTGGTCAACGATCCGTGCTTCGGGCCGGTGGTGGCGTTTGGTTTGGGCGGCATCCTTGCTGAAACCCTACGCGACGTGACGTACCGCGTTGCGCCGTTCGATAAAGTGGAGGCGCTTGCCATGGTGCGCGAAATTCGCGGTGCGAAATTATTGGATGGCGTGCGCGGTCAGCCTGCGCGTGATGTGGATGCGCTGGCCGAACTGCTGGTGGCGGTGTCGGAAATGGCGTGGCTCACGCGCGAGCGCGTGGCGGAGATGGATATCAATCCGCTGCTGGTACTGCCTGTGGGCAAGGGCGTGGTAGCAGCGGATGCGCTGATAGTATTGGTATAAGTATTTGTTTTTAAATAATATTTTATTATGCCGCCGCCAGTGATTTTTTCGCCCACTCGGCGTACGTGCCGGTGTCGATCATCTTGCGGCGTATCACTTGCCGTAGCGTTTGCAACTCATCAGCGGTCGGCGCGGGCGTAGGGCGATCATCAACCGGCCCGCTCGCCGCCAGATCGAAACCGGTGTTGGCCTGAATGTCGTCGAGCGTCCACGGCGCATGAATAGTGTCGAGCCGCAACACACCGTCGCCGGTTACATTTTTTTCAAAGCGGAAGTTTGCTTTCGGCGTGACCACTTTGCTGGGGTTGCCCAGGCGAATCACGTCGGGCGGGCTGCCGCCGGCAGCGGAGATGTAATCCACTTTTTCCACCAGCGAGCGCCGCGTGTGTTCGGTGCGAAACACCACCGTGCGCTGCGCGCAATAATAAATCAAGCCGCCGCCGTAGCCGCCCGGAAAGCGCGCCTGCGGTTTGTCGATATCCGCGCCGAGCTGGTGCAGGTTGTAGTTGCCGTGGCGATCAATCTGCACGCCGCTGACAAAAAACAAACCCAGCTCGCCGCGCTGCGCCAGAAAATGAAACTGGCGCGAGGTCTTAAACGGGTTGAACACGGAGTTCAGAATAATCAACTCCGCATTCGGCGCATGCAGCGCTTGCGCCAGCAGCAGGCCCGCCGCCGGTATGTGCGACAGCGCGCCGCAGGCGGAAATTTCATTGTCACGCACTTCGCGCGATAGCAGCACCGCCATCAATTCGGCTTCGGAGTAATCCGCTTTGGCGTCGTCCATTAGCTACTCATGGCTTTCGAGGGCTGTTTCCACTCCAGCGGCACAAAGCGCTCCACGTAATCCGCGTGATCACGCACGCCCTGCACATAGGTCTGCAAATACGCCGCGAACGCCACGTCGTCGCGCGACGCGATCACGTACTCGCGCATATGAATTTTGTCCGGGCCGTACAGGCCCTGACATCCGGCGGGGTGCGCGCCGAACGGCGCGTGCGCCACGCTGTCCACGTGTATCGACGGAATGAATGCACCGGTGGCTTCTTTCTCCGTCAGCCGGTCAACAATGCGCTCGGCGGTGACGATCACATGCTTGGAGGCTTCGGCGAGCATCACCGCCTCGGTTTCGTAGCCGCACGATACATTGCCTTGGCGGTCAGCCACCTGCGCGTGAAATATCGCGACATCGGGCCGCAGTGCTTTTGCTACCACCGATTTTTTGGTGCTGTCGAAAGGATCAGCGGCGATCACCATGTCATCGCGGCGCTTCAATAAATCGGTGCCGACCAATCCGAAGATCGGCACGTAGGGTACTCCCATAGACCCAGCCTGGGCCTGTGCAAAGAGCACCCCTCAAGTATTGTCGAGCGACCTCACGCGGCCCGCGAGCACGTAGCGCGCGAAGTTCGGCCCGGTGCGCGCGAACTCGCCGAGCGTCACGCTGCACGTATCGACCACGTTCACCGCGCCCGCGCCCACCAGAAAATCAATATTGATATCGCCGCCCACCACGCCCACCACGCGCAAATCACGCGTGCCCTGACGCACCAGTTGACGCAGCAGCGCCATCGGCGCGCGATGCAGGTTCGCGCTCATCACGACCCGCGCGCCGGTTTTTACCTTCGCGGCGGCTTGTTCCAGTGTATTCAGTTTGCCTTGCATGCCATTCTCCGTGGTTCAGAATTTACGCTGTGATAATGCGCCCGGCGCGTGTAGCGGGTCAAGTCGGATCGCGCCGCCTCACGTAGAATGCGTCTGGTCTGACGGATTTATTTACCCCCTTCTTTCGGAGGCACTCATGTTCACCCGACTCGACCACGTCATGATCTGCGTGCCTGATTTGCAACAAGGCATCGCGCAATACCGCAAAATGGGTTTCACTATTTTTGAAGGCGGCGCGCATCCGGGCAAGGGCACGCACAACGCCATCGCTTTAAACAGCGACGACTACCTCGAATTGCTGGCGGTGCGCGACCCGGCGGAATATGCCGCATCCGGCAAAGCAGGTACCTGGAACACCGGCCTTACTGACTTCATCGCCGCCGGTGGCGGCATACGCTATGTGGTGGTGCAAAGCGACGACCTTGCTGCGGACGTGAGCGCCATGCGCGATCGTGGCGTCGATGTGAGTGATGCCATGGACGGCAGCCGCCGCACGCCGGCAGGCCTGGAACTTAAATGGAAATCCGCCGTGCTCGGCGCGAAAAATCCGCTGCCGATATTTTTTATTCAGCACCTCACGCCAATGGCCGAGCGCAGCAAGCAAGTGCCGGTCGCGGGCAATCACCCGAACGGTGTCTATCAATTGGAGCGTTCCTATATCGTTACCCACGATGCCGAGGCCGATGCGGCCATCTACGCCAAGGTGCTGGGTATGCCCAAACCCACGTTGCACAAGGGCACGGTGGTGATGTCCGACATGGCGATATTCGAGATCGGCCCCACGGGCCTGGGTGTCGTCACGCCGTATGCGGCAGGGCCAGCGGCGGACCATCTGGCGCGCCGCGGCCCCGGCCCGTTTCAGGTGCTGTATCGCACCACCAGCATGGGCGCGGCCGCGCGCTGGATGGAGTCCCACGGCATGCCGCCGCCCGCGCGCGGCGTGCGCAGCAACGGCGAGCACGCGATGCTGGCGACGCCGGAGCATACGGGTGGCGCGTATATCGGGTTTGTGGGGCCGGAATAAGTTCGCGAATGTAGAAATGCAGAAGGGCGGGATACTCGCGTCGTTCTACACGCTTACTGCAAACTGCAAACTGCGAATGCGGGCGCCCTATTCCTGCAATACCTTGCCCAGCATTGCAACCGGCAACGCCTCGACGCCCGGCCCGAGCGGATAGCGCTCTTTTCCCGGATAGACGACATAGGCAGCGTTGGGTTTTATATCGGCGATGCCCGACCAGAACCCTTTGGATGGGGTGGGCACCGATGAGCGTTTGATTTCCAGCGCGATACGTTTGTGTTTGCCCTGCGGGCGGTCGAGCACGAGGTCGATTTCCGCACCGGCGGCGGTGCGAAAGAAACTCGCGCTGGTATGCGCACCACTGGCGGCAAGCGCCTGTTCGATGACCCAGCCCTCCCACGATGCGCCTGCAACCGGATGGCCGAGCAGATCATCGTGCGTGCCGAGTCGCAGCAGTGCGTGCAACAAACCACTGTCGCGCAGATAGATTTTGGGGCTTTTGACCAGACGCTTTTTAAGGTTTGCCGCGAATGGCGGCAACTGACGGATCATGAAGGTATCTTCCAGCGTATCGAGGTAATGTTTTGCCGTCGGCGCGCTCACGCCGAGGCTGCCCGCGATTTTTGACGCATTCCACAATTGGCCGTGGTAATGCGCCAGCATCTCCCAAAATCGCCGCAGCGCTGTCGCCGGAATGCGCACGCCCAGCGCGGGCAAGTCGCGTTGCAGATGGGTGTCGATGAACGCCTCGCGCCATGCGAATGAGCGCGCGTTGGAGGGCGCGAGAAAGCTGCCGGGAAAACCGCCGCGATTCCACAGCGTCGTGCGAGTGTCGCGCGCGCCTGCGGCGACTTCGCTCATGGTGAAGGGGGTAAGCTCGTGATAAACGATACGGCCCGCGAGGCTTTCCGATGCTTGCCGGGATAAATCGGGCGACGCCGATCCGAGCAGCAGAAAGCGGCCGTTCGTGCGCTTCGTGTCCACCAGGCTACGCAATACCGGGAACAGCTCGGGGCGGCGCTGGACTTCATCGAGAATCACCAGCCGGTCTGCCAGCGGCTCCAGATACAGTTCCGGATCGGCCAGTTTGGCGGCGTCCGATGGCCGCTCCATGTCGAGATAAACCGCATGGCCGATTTTGCGCGCGACGTTGCGGGCGAGCGTGGTCTTGCCTACCTGCCGCGGGCCAAGCAGTGCAACCAAGGGGAAGTGGCGTAGCGAAGCCAGCAGCGCGGGTTCCAGATTGCGTTTTTTCATCCTTGTATATTAAAATGTATACTATTGATTTACAAGGTTCGTGAATCATGAAGCGGATGCGGGTTTGACCGCCCTTTCAGGGATGCAGAGGATGCAGAGGATGCGGCTGGACGCTGTTTTCTATATAACATTTTGTTTTTATTGATTTTTATTCGTTCTGATAATAGGTTGCACTTCACTCACTCCAGTTTAAGCCCGCTGTCCTTGACGATAATCGCCCAGCGCGCGATGTCGGATTTAATATCAGCGGCGAACTGTTCCGGTGTGCCGCCGACCGGATCGCCGCCGATGGTGGTGAGAAAGCGCTCTTTCATTTCCGGTGCGGCCAGAATTTTCGCCACTGCACCATGAATGATTGCGATGACGGGTTTGGGTGTGCCCGCCGGTGCGAGCATGCCGTACCACGCGGCCACATCGAATCCCGTCAACCCTGCTTCCGCAAACGTGCCGACATCGGGCAATGAGGCGTGCCGCTTTGCGCTGGTGAGCGCGACCGCTTTTAATTTGCCGGACTTGATATGCGCCTGCGCCGTGGGGATGGCGGTGGCCAGCAGTGGAATTTGCCCCGCCAATACATCGATCACCGCCTGGCCGCCGCCTTTGTAGGCGATGTGCGTGAACTGCGTTCCGGTGCGCTGCGCGAACATCAGCATCGCCAGGTGCGGCGTGCTGGCGTGACCCGACGATGAGTAGTTGACGCCCGGTTTGCTTTTGGCAAAGGCAATCAACTCTTTGGTGTTTGACGGCACGAACGACGGGTGCGCCACCAGTATCAATGGCAGCGCGGCCACTTTGGTGATCGGCGCGAAATCCTTGATCGGGTCAAACGGCAGCCTGGCGTAGACCGACGGGTTAATCACCATCGTGGCGTCGAACGCCATCACCAGCGTGTAGCCGTCGGGGTTGGCTTTGGCAACCATTTCGGTGCCGATGTTGCCGGTGGCGCCCGCGCGGTTGTCCACCAGCACTTGCTGGCCGAAGACATCGCTGAGTTTTTGTCCGACGGTGCGCGCCAGCGCGTCGGTCGAGCCGCCGGGGGCGAAGGGCACGATCATGCGGATGGGTTTGCTGGGGTACGATTGGGCGAACGTGTTGGCCGCCATCGCCGCCATCGCAATGCCGCAACTCGCGGCGAATGAAAACGTCAGAACCGGGCGCATACTTTCTCCTCGTTTATACTGTGTCATCCACCGTGTGTGTTGTTCCAGTATGGCACACGCGCAAGCCAGTTCTAAAGAGGAACAACATGCCAACCACCACTATCACCACCGCCACCACAGGCGCCGCCGGTAAATTGCGCGCACGGCTCGCGGCGCCGGGGCTGATAACCGCGCCGGGCGTATACGACATGATTTCGGCGCGCATCGCCGACCGCATGGGTTTCCCCGCGCTGTATATGACCGGTTTTGGTGTGGTGGCATCGCATCTGGGCCTGCCCGATGCCGGGCTGGCGACGTACAGCGACATGGTGGGGCGCGTCAGTCAGATTTGCAGCCTGACGCAAACGCCGTTGATCGCGGACGCTGACACCGGTTACGGCGGCTTGCTCAATGTGGCGCACACCGTGCGCGGTTATAGCAAGGCGGGCGCGGCGGCGCTGCAGATTGAAGACCAGGAGTTCCCCAAGAAGTGCGGCCACACGCCGGGCCGGCGCGTGATTGCCTGCGAAGACATGGTGAAAAAAATACGCGTCGCGGTTGAAGCGCGTGGCGATGATGACATTCTGATTATTGCCCGCACCGATGCGCGCACCGTACATGGCCTCGACGAAGCGCTGCGCCGCGCCGAAGCGTATGCCAAGGCGGGTGCGGACATTCTGTTCGTTGAATCGCCGGAGTCGGAACAGGAGATGGAGAAAATTTGCGCAAACTTTGATCTGCCGCTGATGGCGAATATGGTCGAGGGCGGCAGAACGCCGGTGCTGTCCGCACAGCGCCTGGCGCAACTCGGTTACAAAATCGCGATTTTCCCGGCCACCGGGTTTCTGGCGGCGGGTGCGGCGCTCGAATCGATTTATCAGACGTTGAAGCACGACGGTTCCAGCGTCAAGGTTACGGCGCCGCTGCATGATTTTACGGCGTTCACTGAACTGATGGGGTTTCAGGCCGTGTGGGATTTCGACAAGCGGCACGCGGATTAAGAGGAGAACCGTTATGAAATTTGTTTCCATTGCCGTCGGCTGCGTGCTGTCCGTTTCGTTCTTATCGGCACACGCCCAGACACCCCGCTTCAAACCGCTGATCGAAAGCGAAATGAGCGCAGCGCAGCGCAAAAAAAGGCCGCCAGCGACATCGCCAGCGGCCCGCGCGGACGCCTGAACCCGGACGGCCCCAATGCCTTGTTGTTGCGCAGCCCCGAACTGATGAG
>JAYVQD010000292.1:0-1757 GCA_043777275.1 Nitrosomonadales bacterium | reverse complement strand
GCGTGTGCGCGCTGGGCATCGCCATTGGCGCCATCCTCGCGGCAAAGATGGTGCCGCTCAATCGCGCGGTGAACGTTATCCCCCTGGGCATTGCGATGGGCCTGCTGGTGCTGTTGATGATCGTGGTGCAGACGGTCTATCTGGCGGTGCCGTTAATCATATTCATCGGCGGACTGGCGGGGTTTTTCGTGGTGCCGATGAACGCGTTGCTGCAGCACCGCGGCCACATCCTGATGGGCGCAGGACATTCGATTGCCGTGCAAAACTTCAACGAAAACATTTCCATCCTGATGATGATCGGCCTGTATGCACTGCTCATCAGCATAGATTTATCGATCTATATCGTGATCGCGATGTTTGGCGGCTTTCTCTCACTGTCGATGTGGTTGGTGCGCAAACGCCACCTGCACAATCTGGCCACCGGGCCGCTGCCGGCGATACCGGCGAGCACAATTCACTAACGCATGAAAAAGGCCGCTTACCAGCGGCCTTTTTTCTTTTCACCAACGCGCGGTGGAAAAGTCACGCCGGCTCAAACCCGTGCCGGGAGCATCACACCGGCTCGAACTTAAGCCGCTTCACCTTGGTCATGTCGGTGCCTTCGATGCGGATCAGCTTGGTGGATGCCGCGCGGCTGGGCGAATGCAGATCACCTTCGTTGTACAGATGCGCGATGCCCGGCGTGAGCTTGTAGGTGCGCGCGTGTTTGACCTTGCCCGGCACTTCGGCGGTGGCCTTCTCTACCAGCGACCAGTCGTTCATCTGCGTTTCGCCGCGCGCCTGCCCGTAGATCGCCCATGAATGGCCGTGATCGTGCGGGCCGCTTTCCTTGGGGCCGACGTAGTTGTGCGCGATGATGCAAAAACCGAACTCTTTGTCTTCGTACAGAATGTTGCGTTCTTTCTCGTTGCTGTCCACATACTTCGCGATGAACGGCTCGTCGCGCAGTACTTTGGACAACAGCGCCACCACTCTGCGGCGGCCCGCCGCGCCGGGCTCTGCCTTGACCAGGTCGTGGCACTGCGCCGCGAAGGATTCCAGCGTAAACCCTGCCTGTTCCATGTTTCCCATTTTTGCCTCCGGTGAATTGAATCGATACGTAATTCGATGCAGGATTGTGCGCCCAATTGCACCCGTTTGAAAAGGGGGCTTCCCGCCGACGCGCCCGGCATGCCAGAATGTCCCGCGTGTCCGAACTATCCCACGACGGAGGAATCCACATGCTACGAGAGATCAAGGGGTTATCGTTCGCAGGGCTGATCGGTTTGGCGTCAGTAGCGCAAGCCCAAACTGCGTCTAGCGTCTATCCCCAGCGCCCGATCCGCATGATCGCCGCACAATCTGCCGGCTCGTCGCTCGACACCATTCTGCGCATCTTCGCCGCCAAAATGTCTGACCTGCTCGGCCAGCAAATTGTGATCGACAATCGCGGCGGCGCGGGCGGCACCATCGGCGTGGAGCTTGCCGCACGCGCGCCCGCCGACGGCTACACCCTGCTCGCAGGCGCATCGAGCTCGATGATCGTCTCCAGCTTCACTTACAAAACATTGCCGTTCGATACGCTGAAAGACTTTGCGCCGATTTCGTTGTTCGCCAACGTCGAGGCGGTGATGGTGGTCAACCCCTCATTGCCGGTAAAAAGTGTGAGCGAATTTCTGGCACTCGCCAAATCCCAGCCCGGCAAACTCAACATGGGTTCCGCAGGCATCGGTTCATCCAGCCATCTGGCAGGATTATTGTTCGTCGGCATCACCGGC